>CBKWHA010000068.1:0-23822 GCA_966674115.1 uncultured Chitinophagaceae bacterium | reverse complement strand
CGAATTAGATAAAGAAGCCTTTGAACACTGTGACATCACCTTTACCAGCTGCCTGGAGCAGCTCAAGGAAGCCCGGTTTTTCATTGTGGCGGTGCCCACCCCGGTGGACGAGCACAATGTGCCGGACCTCACCCCGGTGAAGAAGGCCTCGGAAACCATTGGCAAGGTGATCAAAAAGGGGGATTATGTGGTGTTTGAATCCACCGTCTATCCCGGCTGTACCGAAGAGGACTGCCTGCCCATCATCGAAAAGCTCTCGGGGCTGAAAAACATTACCGACTTCAAACTGGGCTATTCTCCCGAGCGTATTAATCCCGGTGATAAGCACCACACCCTGGCTTCCATTGTCAAGGTGGTGTCCGGCTGTGACGCAGCATCCCTGGACACCATTGCCCGGGTGTATGAGCTGGTGGTGAAGGCCGGGGTGCACCGTGCCTCCAGCATTAAGGTGGCCGAGGCGGCCAAGATCATTGAAAACACCCAACGGGATCTGAACATAGCCCTGATGAACGAGCTCTCCATCATCTTTGATCGCATGGGCATCAACACCTATGAGGTGCTGGAAGCCGCCGGCACGAAGTGGAACTTTTTGAAGTTCTTCCCCGGGCTGGTGGGCGGCCACTGCATTGGGGTGGATCCTTACTATTTGACCTACAAGGCCAGTGAGCTGGGCTATAACTCCCGGGTGATTTTGGCCGGGCGGTACATCAATGACAACATGCCGCTCTACCTGGCCCGCAAGGTGGTGCGCCACATCATCAGCGAGGTCAGCGACGTGAAGGCAGCCAAGGTGTTGGTGATGGGGGCTACTTTTAAGGAGAATGTCAGCGACATCCGCAACTCCAAGGTGGCCGATGTGGTGCGGGAGCTGAAGGAGTTTTTCCTCAATGTGGACGTGGTGGACCCGCATGCCGACTCTGAGGAGCTACAGCACGAGTATGGCTTTGGACTCTCGGAGGGCGTGGATGGGGGCTATGATGCGGTGATTGTGTCGGTTTGCCATGAGCCCTATGCTACACTGGATGATGCCTATTTTGCTTCCATTACTAAACCCAAGGCCTTGATCGCAGACCTGAAGGGGATCTACCGGGGCAAAATCAAAAGCCGGCCCTACTGGAGCTTTTAAGGAAAATTAGCAATAAGCAATAGACAATAAGCAATATATAATAAGCAATAATCAGTAATAATTCATCAATTGTTACTGATTATTGCTATATAATTACAAACATGCCGTTTACAACTTGTGATATCCCAGGGTTGATCATTGTTGAGCCCAAAATCTTTGAAGACAGCCGAGGCTATTTTTTTGAAGCATATAATCAAGCTGTTTTTCAGCAAAACGGGATTAACTGCAATTTTGTGCAGGACAATCAATCTAAATCTTCTTACGGTGTTATCAGGGGCTTGCACTATCAGCTAAACCCCTACGCCCAATCCAAATTGGTGAGGGTGCTGGATGGAATTATTTTAGATGTTGCAGTAGACATTCGTAAAGGGTCGCCAACTTACGGCAAACATTTTTCAATTGAATTATCGGCTGAAAACAAAAAGCAATTGTTTATACCAGCAGGGTTTGCACATGGTTTTTCTGTTCTGAGTGAAACGGCTGTAGTGATGTATAAATGCGACGCTCTTTACAACAAGCAAAGTGAAGGTGGTATTCGTTTTGACGATGCAGATCTGAATATAGACTGGAAAGTTGATCCATCCCAGGCCGTTGTTTCAGAAAAAGACATTCAACTTCCTTCCTTCGGGGAATCTGTTTCTAACTTCCAATTTTAATTATGAAAAAGATTATTGTTATAGGCTCGCATGGGCAACTGGGTAGTGAGCTTCAGGAATTAGCTTCCAGTTATCCTAACTATCAGTTTTTCTTTTTTGATAAAGTACATCTGGATATTGTTGTTAAGGAAGAAGTAGATAAGCAGATTGAAGAAATCAAACCGGACTACCTGATCAACTGCGCTGCCTATACTGCAGTTGACAAGGCTGAAACAGATGCTTCACTTGCTTTTGCTATTAATAGTGAGGCTGTCCGTAACCTGGCTGAGGCTTGTACCAGAAACAACGTAAGGTTTGTGCATGTTTCTACTGATTATGTATTTGACGGTAAGGCTACGCAGCCCTATAAAGAAACAGACCCTGTACAACCTGCCAACGTATATGGTCAATCGAAATTAAAGGGCGAGGAAGAGGCTGTGAAAGCCAACCCGGATGTGATCATTTTACGTACAGCCTGGGTATATTCCACTTATGGAGCCAACTTTGTAAAAACCATGCTCCGGCTGATGCAGAGCAGACCTGAAATAGGCGTGGTTGCTGATCAGTATGGAACTCCGACCAATGCTGCCGATCTGGCTGAAGCCATTATGCAGATCATTGATGGAGGCAAATGGGTTCCTGGCATCTATCATTTTACCAATGAAGGAAAGATCACATGGTATGATTTTGCCAATGAGATCAAAAGGCTATCCAATGCATCCTGTACCGTGAATGCCATTACTACAGAGCAATATCCTACTCCCGCAAAGCGTCCTCAATATTCGGTTTTAGATAAAACTAAGATCCAGCAGACGTTTGGCATCAAGCTGAAAGACTGGAGAGAAAGTCTTGAGAAGTGTATTGAGAAGATGAAGGTTAGTTTATAAGGGTTTTTGGTTTATTGTTTATGGTTTATGGTTGTCGTAATATGTTGAGCATTCATTTTTTTATTGAGGTAATTACTGTAGAACCTGCCAGCTTACCTTTTCTGTAGGTTTCGGTTTTCACTATACCAACACCTGGTACGAACCATTCTTTCGCCGTAAAGTTCATGGGGATGCCCATTGGTCCCATTTTCATTTTGAGGGTACCATCGTAGCTGATAACATATGCATCCCATGAGCCCGCCGGTGTGCTTACATTTTCTTTGCCAAGAACTTTTCTGTTATTTTGTTTGAAGTCTACTTGTGCATTCATACCTGTGTTCATTTTCATATCCATAGTTAAACCAGCGTCATTTAATGCCTGGCCTACAGACATGGAATACGGGTATTCCAGGTAAGCCGTTTCCATGCTAACATCTGTTGTTCCCTGCTGCATTTGCTCTTGTGGCATTGCCATGCGGATGTCTGCCTGGAGCATACCATTATTGCATTTATATGTGCCGGCACCTTTTACAATTTCTTTTCCTTTTTCGTCCTTGAAGGAAGTATTGATTGTAGACTGATATCCCGCGCCATCATTTTTAACATCGGTTATTTTCCAGGTTTGAACTCCGCTTTGTTTTCCTCTCCGGTCATATACGGTCATTTCAACTTCTGCGTTATTGGTCATGTATAAAAATGTATTGCAGTTTTGTGCATGACCGATAGCTCCATATGCTGAAATAGCAAGGGCGAGTAAGATCTTCTTCATAACTTTTTTATTTTAAGTTACGAAAAGAGTTAATAAGTTGACAGGTTGCCATCAACTTTAAACGATTAGTTTTTCCCTGTTTTTGTTGATGGATGATTCCCGTACAATCAGTTCAGTATCCAACATTTTCGTTTCAAACTTTGTAATAGGTCTTTTACTTTCAATAATCTGAATCAAATATTCTATGGCTATCTGTCCTATTTCAAAGGCAGGCTGACGCACTGCAGTTAAGGAAGGTGTAAACAAATGGGCGAGATTAGAATTGGTGAAGCCAGTAAAGCCTACTTCTTTTTTAAGTTTCATTTCTTTAATAATACCAAAGCAAACCATGGTTATTCTGTCGCCAGCGCAAAAAATAGCGTCAGGTTCTGTTTTATTTTTCAGCAATATGTTCACTGCCTCCTCTACTTCTTCTACGATCATCCCTCCATGGTTACAATGTTTTACAAGGCTTTCATTGAATGGAATGTTATGTTTTTCCAAAGCATCCTTATAGCCCCTTAACCGTTCTTTAGTAATGGATAAAAAAGCAGAGCTGGTGATGTGGGCAATATTTTTAAAACCCTGAAAGATCAGGTGTTCAGTGGCAAGGAAGGCACCCTGGTAATTATTGGCTACCACTTTGTGTGTTTCAATCTCATCAGGTATACGATCAAAGAATACAATAGGGAGTCCTTTCTCATATAATTCCTTTAAGTAGGAAACATCTGTTGTTTCGCTGGACAATGAAACCAATAAGCCATCAACAGAACGCGAAACTAAGTGTTGGACGTTTACTTTTTCCCTTTCCTGCGATTCATGGCTCTGGGTTATGATAACGTGATAGCCTTTGTTATAAGCGATTGATTCAATGCCGTTGATGGCTTGTGAGAAATATGTATTGGCAATTTCACTTACGATCACACCAATAGCCCGGCTTCTCCGCTCTTTTAAACTAAGTGCAATAGGATTAGGACGGTAATTAATCTTTTCTGCATACTCCAATACCAGTTTTTTAGTTTCAGGACTTATTTCATAACTACCTCTTAATGCCCTGGAAACAGTAGATGTTGACAGGTTCAGCGCCTTTGCTATGTCCTTTATGGTTACGGTATCAAACTTCATGTATGTAAGCAGAATAAGAGTTTAAAAGTATCAAATTTTCCGGTTCAGTCCTGATGCATGATTACTGCAAGCTTAAAACCCATGCATATTTAACATGCTTTCAAGATGTTTTCTATAAAGGTTATAATTATTAATTAACAAATGACGACCTGGATTATTTAATTTAGTCGCTAATTATTTCTAATGAAAAAAATTGCCGTAGCCATCACGGGTGCCAGTGGATCTATATATGCTAAGATATTACTGCAAAAGCTTGAATCGTTGAAAGAGCAGATAGCAGAATTATCGATTGTGATGAGTGATAATGCACCTTTTGTGTGGCAAACAGAAATAGGAAATGAAGCCTATAAGGATTTCAATGCACGATATTTTTCCAACAAAGATTTTACAGCCCCTTTTGCTTCGGGTTCTGCGCAATATGACGCGCTGATCATAATTCCCTGCTCTATGGGTACTCTAGGCAGAATCGCTTCCGGCACATCCAACGATCTTACTACACGTGGTGCCGATGTGATGTTAAAGGAAAGGAAAAAGTTGATTTTGGTTTTGCGTGATACGCCATATAATCTTGTACATATCCGTAATATGGAAACAGTAACATTAGCAGGCGGTATTATTTGCCCGGCCTCTCCTTCTTTTTACAGCAATCCTGCAACTATAGAAGAGGCTGTCCTTACTGTTGTAAACAGGGTAATAGACCTGGCTGGATTAAAGAATGAAAGTTACAGGTGGGGAAAATAATTTTTAGTTTATGGTTTATTGTTTTTATAAACTATAAACCATAAACCATAAACCAATCTTATCCTTCTAAATGAATAGAAAACACAATCTGCCGTGATTGGATGCGGTCAATCACGTTGGAGTACTTTAAGAATTCATCGCGGCTGTGGATGTTACGAAGTCCATTGCTGATCTTAATTTCCGGAGAGAAGATAAAACTGGGAAAATAAAAGTTGAAGCCAAGGCCTGCTTCCACACCATAATCAAATTTTTGGATCTTTACCAGTTCTTCAGCTTTGCGTGCACGAGCATTGGATGCCAGGTCAAAATCCATTTTGCCTCCGCCAAGCATATAAACTCTAAAATTGCCAATCCTGTCGGAACGGAATTTTAATTGTAAAGGAAATGTAACAATTACAGACTCAATTTTTTTGTTGATTAAAGTTTTCTGGTCATGATCGGGATAATTGAGGTTGTAAGCAATACTGCGGTCTAAAAAAGACAGTTGTGGGTTGAAGCGGGCTTCAAACCTATGGCTTAACCTTGTAGTGGCCAACAGACCCAGGGAGAAGCCGCCAGAATTCAGCGGTTCCGCAACCAGTATACTATCCTGAGCTAGAAAGTGCTCATGTAGTTCCGTTTGAAAACGTGCAACATTTCCGGATAGGGTAATACCAAAATAATAAGGTTTATTATCGTGATCTTCCAGGTGTAGCACTTTCTGGGATATGGCATTAAAGGAAAAAATCAAAGAAAAAACAAGAAACAGTGTTATCGTCTTCCGGTACAAAGATTTATATATCAATTGATGCACTAATTTCATAAGTTGTTTATTTCCAAAAAACTGAATCGTTTCATTTCCTGGTAGAATTGAATAACGGCTTATTGATAAAAAAATTGCCATTATCCACTAACTCTGTACATTTTAAGGATTATGATAACATACAACCCTATGAATTACGACTTATCAAACAGGCTTTCTTCCTCTATAAATACAGCAAATCCCCAGGGTTAATGGTTTAAAGGAAGTTTCAGAATAACCAGCATTGTTCAAAACTTCAATGAAATTTTTGCGATCGGGAAAGGCCTTTGCCGATTCGTTAAGGTACTGGTAAGCCCTTTTATTCTGGTTAAAGAGTTTTGCAATTTGCGGCGCAACTACACCCATATAGAAATTGTACAATGTTCTAACTCCGGGAATCCTGGGTTTGCTGAATTCCAAAACGATTAGTTGAGCTCCAGGTTTCATCACCCGTAGAATTTCACTCATTCCTTTTTCGAGGTGCTCAAAGTTCCGCACACCGAAGGCTACCATTACAGCATCGAAGGTATTATCGGCAAAGTTTATTGTTTCGCTATCCCCCTGTAATAATTCTATCTTCCCACTCAGGCCTTCCTTTTCTACCTTCTGGCGGCCTATTTCCAGCATTTTTGCTGAAATATCAATGCCTGTTATTTTCCGCGGATTCAACATTTTACAGGCACGGATAGCCATATCAGCGGTACCGGTAGCAACATCTAAAATATGCTGCGGATGGTCTTTTTTGAATTCTTTGATTGCTTTTATGCGCCAGCTTACATCAATGCCTGCACTCAGGAAGCGGTTCATGAAGTCATACCGGCCGGCAATACGGTCAAACATTTCACTTACCTGCTCTTTTTTGCCACCTTGTTCAGAAAAAGGCTTGATGCTATCGTGGGGAAAATCTGTCATAGGCCTGCAAAGTAACAGAGAATAGGGGTTACTTTGCAGGTCATGGAAATTATTCAAGCCAGTTATCTGATCAGCAGTCCGTCCGTAGATCAATGTCCCAAGCCAGACAGGCCAGAGTATGCGTTTATTGGGAGGAGCAATGTGGGTAAGTCGTCTCTTATCAATATGTTATGTAATAAAAAAGAAGTGGCAAAGGTGTCGGGATCTCCTGGTAAAACACAATTGATCAACCATTTTAACATCACTTCCAGTGACAGGAAAGAGTGGTACCTGGTAGACTTGCCGGGTTATGGTTATGCTAAAGTATCGCAGTCGCAACGTAAAAGCTGGCAAAAGATGATAGAAGGCTATGTGCGCAAACGCGAAAACCTGCTCAATCTGTTTACACTTATTGACAGCCGTCACGAGCCCCAGAAGATCGATCTTGATTTTGTGAACCAGTTGGGTGAGTGGCAAATCCCTTTTGCTCTGGTGTTTACCAAATCGGATAAAACTACGCAAAAGGAAACTGCTGCCCATGTGCGTCAATTTTTAGAGGCTATGAGCGAGCAATGGGAAGAGTTGCCGCCTCATTTTGTGACATCTGCCGTGAAGCATACCGGTGGCCGTCAAATACTGAGTTTTATCAGTGAGCTGAATAGTCAGTTTGAATTTTAATATTAAAAGATATTATCTTGTGACCCTAATATTTTTTAGATGAAGGTGAGACGGGATCAAATTCTGGTTGGATTATTGTTTGTTCTGGTGGTGGTTATTTTTTCATTGGCTGATAGGGATACTAGAATGAACGAACGGTATTATTCTAACATAAAACAGGAAGTTCAAATATTTGCCAACAGTAAGGCTGATACTATTTCAGCAAAAGTTCATAACTAACTGTTGCTATATGGGCCGAAGACTCTTTATTTATCTTCTTTTCTCCATATTCATTTTTTATAACAGTGCTTGTGCCCAGGATGATCCTGTTGAGGTGGATTCTGTAGCATTACAAAAAAGGATCGATGCTGAATATAAAGCATTGAAAGAGTGGCGTGATAGCCTGGCCAGCGCGAAAGGTCGAACCTTACCCAATGAGGAGAGCAAGACTCAAATATATCCGGAGACAGGCTTGCCTACAACAGAACAATTGCAGGAAAGTCAGAGAAAGCTTTCTCAGTTCAAAAAAATCATTATCTATCTGTTTGTTCTGGTAATGGTGGTAGGCGTGCTTTTAAGCAAGCCGTGGAAAAAGAAAGCAAAAGATTACCATTAGTTTACCACCCGGTTTGCACAACTGCTGCTGGCAAATGCTTCAGGCTTGGCTTTGAAGGCGAAGCCCATGCCCAGGATATAGCCCATGGCTTCTTTCAGCGCATCGTTACTTTTAAAATGCGGATTCGTATTAATATCGGCATGGACTTCCATATCTACATCATATAAAGTAAAAAGATTGCACAGTTCGTATGCAATCTCTATGCTTTTCGCGACCTCCACCAGCATCCGCTCTTTGATGGAGTATTGCAGTAATGTTTTTTCGTTATGAATAAACATAAAGCCTCCATGACCTTCGCGTAAAAAGACTACAACAGTAGCAAATTCGGTTTCTTTACCTTTTACCTGGGAGTCGGTTCCTATGCATACTTTTAATTTGTAACCAGCTCCCGTTTCCCGCTTAATAGCGGCTTCAACAGCCTGGTAAATTGGAAGATTTAAGGTTTCTCCGTTAAATTTTCTCCAACGCATAAAAAGATGTTTTCCCAAGTTATTGAAAATCTGGCACGATACCAAGAAGAAATATATTAAGAAATAATGAAGTACAGGCAAGACCGATAATTTACCGGCTTTCTGGCATAGTTTAGTACAATCCGGTTGACAGCATGACTAATGTGCAACCAATTACAGGTTCAATGCCGTTTTCCTTGGCTCGTCTGATTAGGTCTTCGTTCTCTGTTCCCGGATTAAAAATGATCCTTTTGGGGTTCAGTGAAAGAATATAATCATAGTATTCTCTTTGATTCAAAGGATTAAGATATAAGGTAACAGTATCTACTCCTTCAAGCGGTATATGGTCTGTTTGGATTGTTACAGAACCAACTTGCCCGTACCGTTTTCCTATGGCGATTACCGGGTGGTCTCTTTCCTGTAATTCCTGAACAGCCAAATAGCTATACCGGGAGGGTTTTTGTGATGCACCCAGTACTACTGTTTTTTTACCTTCCATAGTTTTTCACAATTTAATGCAAAGGATATGCCTTTTTGAGTGTTCATGAGTTCACAAGTTTACGGGTTTACGAGTTATTAAGATGGGATAGTGAAAATTGCCTATTGCCGACGATTGGCTGCTAAAAGGGCTGACCGTGCGTCTTTTTTATGACTGTTTTAGACAGGAAGGGCAATAGCTGGAACATGCCCACAAACAAATTGCTCAAACGCACATCACCAAAGAAACGCTGAAGTATTCTTCCGGTTTTTAAACGGCTCGAGAATTGTTTTTTCCATTCACTTACATAGCCTTGTTCCAATTGACTGCGGGAGATGAGCTTTTTAAAGTAATGATCAACAAACACAGCGGCTATTTTACTGCTGTGTAAAGCCATACTCATACCATTGCCACATAAAGGTGTAATGAAACCTGCAGCATCACCCAATAGTAATACACCTTGTTCTATTTGATTTTTAGCATGAAAGCTAATTTTTGAAATAGCAAGCGGGAAACCCGGAAGCATCTCACTATTAGAAAATACTTCTTTAAGGTATGGGTTTCTATAAAGTACTTCCTGCTCCAATTCAGGAATTGAGGAATGATATTTTTTTAGATTAGTTGCGGTAGTCAGGTAACACAAACAATATTGATCTTCTTCAATTTTTGATATGCCGCAATAGCCATCCTGAAAGTTGTGTAATCCTATGACATCGGCAGGCCAGTCGGTTTTAATATGGTATTTTACACCTATGTAGTTATTATCAGGGGAATTATTCTGCTGTAGAAACGATCGTTTCCATTTTACATCCAGGTTACTTCGCTTTCCAAAAGTGCCGCAGCAAATTGCTGCGGTCAATTGCTTGTTGCCCTCATTATCGTGGTAGGAAACCGTAAATTCATGCTCATCAAAAACGATCTCCTGTACTTTGGTGTCTTCTAATACCAGTACACCTTTTTGTTTTGCAATAGAAGCTAGAGAGGCGTCAATTTTATAACGACTGATACCAAAGCCACCTAAAGGAAGTTCAACTGTGAGTTTACGCCCATTGGGTGCGGACAACTGCAGCTTTTTTATCCTGGGTAGCAATAAAGCGGAAAGTGACAGGCCGAGGGATTCCAGGAAGTTCCAAGACTCCATGCTGATATATTCGCCACAGACTTTATGGAATGGATACCGTTCTTTTTCAAACAGCACTACCGAGTATCCATTGTCCGCCAATTGAATGGACAACGCAAGGCCGGCTAATCCGCCGCCAACAATGGCTACATCGTATGCTGAGTGATGTTGCTGCATGTTTTGGAATTATTGAGATTGCTTCCTACAGACTACAAGCCACCTGAATGCCCATTTCCATTGGCAAGTAAAACTTTTTATGCCTGCTTGTGTAAATAAGTTATCCCATTCTTTTTTTATAAATCCTCTGCTCACCGAAATTGGTGCATCATTTTTCACCAGGTAACTTTTTGAAAAAATACTGGTTAATAATTTAATGGAATAATAGGCAAGTGGATGGCGATGCAGGTCGTTGATAAAAAAGCCAACCATACTATTGCGGTGCATCCATTGCAGTTGAGCTATTAATTCATCATCAGTAAAATGGTGGCAGAAAAGGGATGAAAAAATAATGTGTGTAGATCCAGGGAGCATGGCAGACCGATAATCTGAACATATAAAATTTATGGTCTTATTCACTGGCTGTGTTTTGGCAAAGGCAATACATTCTTCATTGATATCAATACCTGTCAATTCAACGTGCAAATGGTTTTTCTTTGCCCATTGCTGTATGAAGTGTAGATTATTCCCGCCACCACACCCAATTTCTGTTATCCGTAAAGGTTCTTTATGATTATCTTGTTTTAATAAAGCTTTTACCCCTTCAAGCGTAATTCTATGTCCTCCCAATCTTTGGTTAATGACAGCTAATTCCTTCATATTTTGCTTTATATCACCAAATGGAATGTGCGGGCTGTCGAGGAGTTCTTTTTTATATGACCTTTGCTTCTGGTTGATATAGATATATTGATTGAATTATAGAAAATGAGTATTGCGTCATGATATGGCTGTAAATGTTTCAACAGTTAACCCTGGACCAAAGGCTGCTGCAAAAACATTCTTTGCTTCGTGTTTCTGGTGTAAAATATTTTTTAAAACAAAAAGAATGGTTGCAGATGACATGTTGCCATAATTTTCAAGTACGCTATAAGACTCCTGCATCTGTTGTTGTGCAATGCCTGTACTGTTTTCGATGGCTTGCAATATTTTTTTACCTCCCGGATGGATGCACCAATGGGTAATATCCTTTTGGGTGAATGTTTCTGTCTTAAGTGAACGGGCAACAACACCTGAAAAATCTTCTTCGATCAATTCGGGTACATAGCCGCTTAGTGTCATTAAAAAGCCTGTAGAAGAAAGCTCCCAAGCCATATCGCGTTTACCTCTTGGTATTACTTCTGAATAAAAGTTTGTTATTGCTAATCCTGAAAATGTACTATCGTCAGGCATCACCAGAGCGGCGGCAGCTCCATCTCCAAATAAGAGCGATGACATGATATTATCTGGTGTTGCTTCCCGCTGAAAATGTAGCGTACATAGCTCTGTGCAAACAATCAGCACTCGTGCGTTACCATTTCCATTACAGATGACATCGGCCAATTTTAATGCATGGATGGCGGCATAACATCCCATAAAGTTTACTGAAGTGCGAAAGATATCTTTTCTCAGGTCCATTAATTCCATAACCTGCAAATCGAGTCCTGGGGCACTCAGGCCGGTGCAGCTAACTGTAATCAGGTGCGTAACCTCCTGGTGGTGTAATATACCATCCAGGCAATTGCGTATGGCGTTTATTGATAGTTGGGGGGCATGTTTGCAATAAAGTGCCATGCGCTGCTCCAATGATGGAAAAGGTTCCAGGTTTTCGCTTTGGGGAAAGAATTTCCATTCTGTTAGCGGGCGGCTATAATCAGGCAATACCGAATACCGTTGATGGATGCCGCTATGGCGGTAAATAAAACGCAATTTGCGCATTTCAATTTCATTGGCAGCATATACCGCTTCCATGAATTGTAATATGTCATTTTGCTGGTGGCAAAATGATGGTACTGCCGTGCCTATAGAAACTATCCTGCTCAAAATGTTTGGTATAAATAAGCGTGCTGAAAAAAATAATAGTGCAAAGGGTAGATACCAGGTTCATCAACAAACTATTCTTGAAATCTGCAGCTTTGCTGCTTCTCCACACCCTGATCATCCAGTGACAAAAAAATAGTACCACCGGAAAGGTAACCAACAAGAACAAGTAAAAATTGGCTATCTGTTCCTGTTGTTTGAATAAAAGGAATAAGCAATATGTTGCGGTAATAAATAATAGGGCACTGAAAATAAAAGTGCCTCTTTTACCAAGAAGGTAACTCAGCGTAAGAACACCATCATTTATGTCTGCTTCGTGCTGATAGATCTGTGTAAGCGGATACAATGCGCCAATCAGCAGGCTCGCAATGAAACAAGGAAGAAGAGGCGCCACATTGATAGCAGGCAGGGCACAGGCTTCATATACAGCATAAAAAACTACCGCACCCTGAAAAACAAAAACAGTTAAAAAACCAATTACCGGAAAACGCTTCAGGCGGATCTTCCGGTAACTGTATGCCCTGGATGCGAGAATGTAGAACAAAATACACACCGTAAACATAACATCCAGCAGTAGAAAAGAAAGACTAACCGCCATGAGATCCATTATTACGGTGACGTGAAACAGTTGTTTTGTGGGTTGCAATGGTTTTTCCAAACCTCCGATAGGTGATTCATCACGGTCCATATAAGAGTTATAGCCATTACTCGCCGGGTATACCAGCAAGTGAAGTATAACAAAAGCAACCAATGCATTGAACCAATTAACTGCTGGTGCCTGGCTTAATGCAAATAAATATACTGGAAGCAAGAAAAGCGAAAAATGAAACCGGAGAAGTTGGATCGTAGACTTGCGCAAGGGGTTTATGGTTTTAGTTTTATTTTTTATCTCCTAAACCTGGATGCTATCCATGCAATAAGGGCAATAACCACAACGATCAGGATAATTGCCGTCCAGAAGCCTGCTTTAAAAATTCCTTCAACCAACTCACAGGAAGTAAGGGTAATCGAAAGAGCCAAAGCCGAAATCAATGTAACAGAAAACCTGTTCATAGTTACTGTTTAGGTAATTTTAAGCAAAAACGGCACCATTAGTTAATGATTTGCAGGATTAAGCCATGGATTTGCTAATTGGTGGAGGTAAAATGAAAGTAAAAGCATCGCCTAATGCCAGGTGAGACCTGGCATTAAAAGTTTATGCCTTCCAAATAAAGACTTTCTCGCCTGTCTATTGCAGCCCCACTATTGTGGACTTGTTGTGTCTGGTCTGTTCATAGTTGTATCGGGAACCATTGTTGAGGTATCTGTCCGCATCATAGTTGAAGTATCAGTATCCGTGGTTGTAGTGGTTGGCTCAGGTGTATTGCAATAAACAAATACAAAAGCAAGAGTTGCTGCGAAAAAGAGCTTTTTCATAGTTAAATATTAAGTTGTTTAGTGAAGTAAGGCTGCTTCGTTTTACTCAACTATGTTGCCAATTGCGCTTTTTTTGCTGGTTTCTTTTAAATAAATATAAAATAAAGTGTTTTTAAACTGTTTCAGCTATAAATAAGCTGAGCATTTAACAGTATTCATTAAAAACTTTTTATTTTACCATCCAAAATAACATCAGGATGAAACCCCAAAAACTAACTTCTTATGCTGGTTAAAATCTTTGGCAGTGCTGTTTATGGTGTTGAGGCGATTACAATTACTTTAGAGGTAAATTCAATGAAAACGGGCACCAAGTACCTGATCGTGGGTTTGCCCGACAATGCTGTTAAGGAAAGTTTGCAAAGGGTGGAGAGCACAATAAAGTCCATTGGTTATGCTATGCCCCGTACCCGGATAGTTATAAACATGGCACCTGCGGATATTAAAAAGAGCGGTACGGCCTTCGACCTACCAATGGCTATAGGCATACTCGCTGCTTCTTCCCAAATCCATAACAAGGAAGCCCTGGAACAATATGTCATTATGGGGGAACTAAGCCTTGATGGTGAGGTTCGCCCGATAAAAGGGTCATTGCCTATTGCCATCCAGGCAAGAAAAGAAGGCCTCAAAGGGGTTATTGTGCCCGCTGCCAATGAAAGGGAGGCTGGCATTGTAAACAACCTGAAAGTTTATGGTGTACATCACATAAGGGAAGTTATTGAGTTTTTCAATAGTGGTGAAACTAGTCTGAAACCGGCAGTAGTAGATACCCGCGAAGAGTTTTTCCATTCCCAGTATGATTTTGATTTAGATTTTTCTGATGTAAAAGGTCAGGAAAACATCAAGCGTGCATTAGAAATTGCAGCAGCGGGTGGTCACAATGCTATATTAATAGGTCCGCCAGGTGCCGGAAAAACCATGCTGGCCAAACGCCTGCCTTCTATTTTACCACCTTTGAACTTGCATGAGGCTTTAGAAACCACGAAAATACATTCGGTGGCAGGGAAGCTGCCGGAGAATGCTACTCTTGTATCCAAACGTCCATTTCGTTCGCCTCACCATACTATTTCTGATATGGCCCTTGTTGGCGGTGGGGGAATGCCGCAACCAGGTGAGATCTCTTTGGCGCACAATGGCGTCTTGTTTCTTGATGAATTACCGGAATTCAGGCGAACTGTATTAGAAGTGATGCGGCAGCCAATGGAAGAAAGGAAAGTAACTATATCCCGTGCCAGGATAGCTGTTGATTTTCCTGCTTCTTTCATGTTGATAGCCTCTATGAACCCTTGTCCTTGTGGCTACTATAATCATCCGGACCGGGAATGTACCTGCCCTCCTGGCACTGTGCAGAAATATCTAAATAAAATATCCGGCCCGCTACTGGATCGTATCGATTTGCATGTGGAAGTAACGCCGGTACCTTTTAGCGGCTTGTCAGCTTCGATACCGCAGGAGGGATCGAAAGAAATTCGCGAACGGGTGATCAAAGCCAGGGAAAAACAGGCTGAACGTTATAAAAACAACTATGGTATTTATTGCAATGCACAAATGAGTAGTAAGCAATTACGTCAGATTTGTGTGATTAATACAGCGGGACAGAGCCTCTTGAAATCGGCTATGACCAAGTTGAATCTTTCTGCCCGAGCCTATGACCGTATACTAAAAGTTTCCAGAACCATAGCCGACCTGGCGCAATGTGAAGATATACAACCCGAACACCTGGCAGAAGCCATTCATTACAGGAGTTTAGATAGGGAGGGGTGGGCAGGCTAGTGGCTGTGGGGTTAATTGGCCGGATGTTTGTACAACTACCAACACATCCTTTTCCAGCTTTAAAACTATCTGCAGCATGCAGAATTATCTTTTGTACAATGCATCGAAAGGTATACACAGTACTAATGAGTGCCGCTATGCCTTGCTTAAATTATTATCGGTTTACAACCTCAAGCCGCCTCAGGATCTAACTGTGGTGGTGCATACGGGCTATCCCCGCCTTTTTGATAATTTTCTTACTTTCTTTCCACGATTTCTAATAAAAGACCCTGTAGCTAGTTTACCTACTAATAAAGCGCAGTTGATACAAAGTTTTTTTGCGACCGCTCAAGGCAATCTACTTGTTTGTGATACCGCTACTTATCCATTAAAGCCTGTTGAACTAATCTTCCAGGAAATAGAAAGGGGAGAGTTCTTTTTATATAGACAAGAGCTGCCTCAAACAAATGGCCACAGCAATATTTTAAAACAGATAATGGATGGCCTTCCTGCTAAAGTAGAAGATGTACGAGTTTTTAATACTGCAGTTACCGGGTTGAACTATTCCCTATTATGTTTTGTTAAGCAGGCAGATGAAATGATCAGCCGTTTGTTCCCACAGCTCTCTCATCCCTTTGTCATAAATTTTGCATTTAGTTATGCTTTTCAAAAACAATTACTAATCAAAACTGCAAATGATTACTTTGCAGATTATTTCGGATTAAATGAGTTCCGGAAGCTTCTTCATACCTTTTTTATGAAAAATGAAGAAGAAAGCATTCCAAACCTCGTAAAGCTGGTTCACCATTTAGATGCTGCCGCTATTCAAAAAGAAAAAGTGAAGCACAACCGGTTGCCGCTACTGCGAAAATGGTGGAATGAGCTAACGGGCAAGGGATGGTCCATACGGAAGTACGAAAAGAGAATTACTTGAACAATCACACTATCGCATGAAGATATTATTGCAGTATTTAAAGCCGCACAAATGGTTGGTATTTTTAGTGCTGCTTCTTGCCGCTATAAATATTGGGTTTTCATTAATGGACCCAATCATATTTGGAAAGCTTTTGAATTTTGCTTTTGGTTATTCCAAAAATCCGGAGGCTTACCGACCCTTCGGGAAATTTGCACAACCGGTTTTGCTCCTATTAGGTGCTTCTATTGGAGTAGCAATGGTAAGCCGGATTGCAAAGAACTTCCAGGACTATTTTTTAAATGTAATTGTACAGAAATTTGGAGCCAAAGTTTTTACTGATGGTTTGCAGCACGCCATGAAACTGCCCTATGCCGAGTTTGAAGATCAGCGCAGTGGAGAAACCTTAAGTATTCTGCAAAAAGTTCGTACGGACACAGAGCGTTTTGTTAACAATTTTGTCAATATTATATTTACCGTTTTTGTAGGCATTGTCATCGTTGCTGTATTTGCGCTCCGTATACATTGGTCTTTACCGGTTATCTATTTCGGAGGCATAGCACTGCTTATGCTCATCTCCAATCTTTTGAGTCAAAAAGTTAAGACTATACAAAAGACCATTGTTGCACAAACCACGTCTTTGGCGGGTACAACTACTGAATCACTCCGCAATATTGAACTGGTGAAAAGTCTTGGTTTAACAGGACAGGAAGTAGACCGTCTGAACAAAAACACGTACAAGATTCTAGGCCTGGAACTAACGAAAGTGAAGCGCATTCGCAGTATTTCCTTTGTGCAGGGAACGTTTGTAAACACCTTAAGGCAGGTGATTTTATTTATGTTGCTGTGGCTGGTTTATCACGAACGTATGAATGCCGGTGAGCTGGTTACCATGCAGTTCTTTTCGTTTTTCATCTTCGGACCTTTACAGGAGATTGGCAACATTATACTTAGCTATCGCGAAGCCGAAGCTTCCTTGATTAATTTCAAAAATCTAATGCAGAAAGCTCCGGAGCCTATACCAATGAAACCAAGACATTTGGGGCCTATTGAAAAATTGGAGTTTAATCATGTTGGTTTTCAACACCAGACAGCAAAGCATAAAGCTATTGATGATATCTGCTTTTCTGCTACAATAGGTGAAACCATTGCTTTTGTGGGACCTTCAGGCTCTGGAAAAACTACACTCATGAAATTACTGGTAGGTTTGTACCGGCCACAAGAAGGCAATATTTTTTATAATAGGTTGGATGAGAACCAGATTGATTTCAATGATCTGCGTAACCAGATAGGTTTTGTAACACAGGATACGCAGTTGTTTTCAGGAACCATTCGTGAAAACCTGATGTTTGTGAATCCTGGTGCTTCTGAAGAAGAATTGTTCGGTGCCCTGCAAATGGCATCCTGCCAAAACCTGTTGGCCAGGGCGGAGAAAGGGCTCGATACTATGATAGGAGAAGGAGGATTGAAACTTTCCGGTGGTGAAAAACAACGCCTGAGCATAGCACGTGCTTTATTGCGCAGGCCACGCTTGTTGATTTTTGATGAAGCAACATCAGCACTTGATTCTATTACAGAAGAAGAGATCAGCAAAACTATTCGCAAGGTATCTTCATTGAATGATCAGATCACTATATTAATTGCGCACCGGTTATCTACCATTTTACATGCTGACAGGATCTATGTATTGGAAAAGGGAGAGGTGGTGGAAACCGGCACGCATGAAAAGCTACTGGATGAAAAAGGACTCTATTATGCTATGTGGCGTCAACAGATTGGGGAAAGAAAGGAAGAAAAGGCAATTATCTAATTACTTCTTCTGATTGAATGTGATCGGTACATTTATCTTGATTGAAAAATTTCTTCCCAAATTAAATACACCCTGTCTTCCGGTAACGTTGTTCATATCGGTGTACTTCAAGCGGCTTAAATGGTTTTGATAAGCTTTGTCAGCAATGTTTAATGCTGTAAAATGGAGGCTGAAAATGGTTCTGTTCTTAGACTGTATATCTGCACCAATACCAGCATTTAATAAAGTGTAAGAATGTGTTACGGTTTCTGTGTTGTACCCATAAAATGGTTTGTTTTGACGAAAATTATGATCAGCTTCAAATCGTACATATGCATTGCTTAGATTTTTGCCTACTTTTTCAAAGTTTCCGCGTAGCTCACTGTTCCAGCGTGGTGCTGGTATCAGCGGCAGGTTGTCTGTGCCATCTACCAATTGTCTAAAGCTACCTCTTACATAAGATATTTTATTTTGGAAGTGCAGCCAATCCAAAGGGTGTGGATGGAGGTCAACATCCAGTTCTAATCCAGATAATTGTGCGTTATTCTGACTAAACTGGAAAGCCATCAGGTCCTCTCCATCTACATTTACCAGTGAATCCCCACCGTTTACACCTTCCAGTTTGCGGTAATAAATAAAATCATTTACTCTGTTGTAAAAACCACTCAGGCTGATGCTGATATGTTCAAAATCCAGTACTGCACCAAGGTCGGCCTGCAGGCTCTTTTCTGATTTCAGGTTTTGAGATCCATGTTCAAACCGGTTTGTTCCTTCGTGTGCACCATTGGATGCCAGCTCTGCCAGGTTAGGGGCGCGGAAGCCACTTGCTATATTGGCTTTTAAAATTACATTTCCATCGGGCTCATAGCTGATCCCGGCACTTCCGGAAACATTAGAAAAGTTTCTGGAAAAAGCGGTGAACTTTGTATCTCCATTTTCAGAAAACTCCCTGGCGCGCATAAAGCGATTGTCAAACCGTACCCCTCCGCTTAGTGTATAATCTTTGAATATGCCTTGTGCGTAAACAAAAGCACCGATATCATTAAAATGATAATCCGGAATGATCCGTTCTTCGCCTTTGTTGTTATTTTTCTGGTACATCCCGTTTACACCGATGGTCGTCCGCCAATGTTTCATATCTGGCAAATTCCAATGCAAATTATAAGTGGCGGTTTTCAAATCGAAGAATAACTCTGTTTCATCCGGATCTTCGGGATTGCCGAATTCTTTGCGCTGGTTATTTTGGAAACCTCCGTCCAGTTTTATACGATGATGACCAAAGTTGATGCTGTTGTTCCAGGCAATTTTATAATGCCGTATTCCCTGGTAAGGCACTAAAGGTTTTCTGCCGTTTAAATCATCTTCAGTTGCTATACGTTCCAACGGAGACTCTGTATAAAGCAGGAATTTACCGGTTGCATCATCCCGGTCTCCTTCTACTATTCCTACTTTTTGTTCAAACCTGCTAAAGATCAGATGGCTATAACCCCAACCTTTGTTCAGTCCAACATATCCACCAAAATTCCGCTCGTTGAACCGGGAATTTAGTACCCGGCCATCATAGCGGTTTTTATAATCTCCTGCGGTTTTGGAGGTTCCATATGCATTCCAGCTAAAACCATTTTGGTTGCCAGCGATGTTTGCATGATAAGATTGTAAATGATTGTTGGACTGGTAGTTTCCTAATATATTACCTTTTATAGTACCTTCTGCAACCGGAACATTTGTGATCAGATTCACTACACCAGCCAAGGCATCGCTACCGTAAATCAATGATGCAGGCCCTTTTAATATCTCGGCTCTTTGCACACTGGCGTCATCCAACTCCAAACCATGTTCTTCACCCCATTGCTGACCTTCCTGCCGAATACCATCATTGATGACTACTACCCGGTTAAAACCAAGGCCCCTAATTACCGGCTTTGATATAGCCGGACCTGTGGATACCTGCGCTACACCAACCTGCTTTGCCAAAGCATCCACAATGTTAGTAGCTGCAGTTCGTAAAAGTTCTTCGCGCCGCATAGAAGTAACTGAAATGGGCGATTTACGTATACTGGTCGCATTGGTGACTCCGGTTACAGTAACTCCTTGGTTTTCAATGATAGAAGGAGAAAGAGATACATCTAGTTCTGTATTACTATTGACGTCTATATGTATGGCTTTGGGTGAATAGCCAATATGCGAAACTTCTATCAGGTAATGGCCGGGCGCAATGTTGCGTAACAAATAACGTCCTGCAGAATCAGCAGCTACTCCGGTTCTTGCTTCTTCTACGTAAATATTAGCGCCGGGTATGGGTAGTCCTGTTTTTTCATTGCTTACAATACCGCTTATTGTTCTATTTCTTATTTGAGCTGAAGCTGAATTGGTAAATATTAAGATTGCACAGAAAAAACAAAAGAATGCTTTCATAGATCAAGTATATAATTTGACTTTTGCAACAATGATGCAAACATATGCTTCTTCTTCATAAAAAAACATTTTTATTCAATAAAAAGTTTTTCAGATTGTAAATTGAAGGAAATCGTCTTAAGAACTGACTAGAGTTGGTAAGATTAAAACATTCTTGATATTATGTAAAATTTGAATTCCAAAGCATAATATCAAAGTGAAGCGTTTATTGGAGAGTAAAAAGATTTCTGTATAATCCTTAATCCATTACAAGAGGCTGTAATTTTTGTAATATTTGCTGCCAGCCTGTATAGGTATCTGGTTTGGTAAGATACATGGCTGCGCCAAGCCGTTTACACATTTCCATATCAATTTTGCTGGCAGATGTAGTAACAATGATAACAGGAATATCTTTAAAATCAGGCATTTGTTTTAATCGTTGCAATGTCTGACGGCCATCGAGCGTAGGCATATTCAAATCAAGAATGATGGCTGAGGGTTTGGTGTTTTCATTACAGTTTTCCAGATAAGCTAAGACCTGTTTTCCGTTTTCAACGAAGTCTATATACAATGGGCTATCCATCGATTTACAAGCTTCACTCACCCAAGCTTTATCATCCAGGTCATCATCAGCGTATAAAACTTTTTTAATGGAATTCACAGTTAGTTGAATTTGCTTTTAATGCCATTTATAAGTTTTTTGTACATCATTAGTCAGTAATTTACAAATAAACCCATTAAAGTTTAAGCATCGCAAATATATTTGTTTTTTGCCAATTGTGCTGAGCTACAATTCAAAAGATATCAACATCATAAACATTAACATTCTTTAATAATTATTAAATCTTTTCCACAATACCAGCAATGCCCTGACCTCCACCAACGCAAGCGGTTACCATACCATACTTTTTGTTTTCTCTTTCCAGATCATTCAAGATCTGTACGGTTAGTTTACAGCCAGTACAACCAAGCGGGTGACCCAATGCAATAGCACCTCCATTTTTATTTACAATATCAGGATTCAATCCAGCTTCTTTAATTACTGCAATTGATTGAGATGCAAAAGCCTCATTCAGTTCAACCAGGTCGATGTCAGCCAGGTTCATACCAGCTTGCTTTAGCACCTTTGGAATGGCGGCCACAGGGCCAATGCCCATAATACGGGGATGCACGCCTGCAGAGGAGCAGGCCACGAGGCGGCCAATGGGCTTGATGTCCAGGCTGTTGATCAACTTTTCGCTCATTACCAATACAAAGGCTGATCCGTCGCTGGTTTGTGAGGAATTTCCTGCTGTGACCATGCCGTTGGCTGCAAACACTGGTTTCAGTTTTGCCAGTGCTTCCATAGAAGTATCTGCTCGCGGACCTTCGTCTGTGTCTACCGTAAATGTTCTTGTTTGTTTTTTGCCTTTCTCGTCCAGGTAAACTTCTTCAACATTAATGGGTAAAATGCCTTTTTTGAAATAACCATTGGCAATTGCTTTTAAGGCTTTTTGGTGCGAATAATAGGAAAATTCGTCCTGGCTTTCACGGTTTACATTGTACTCTTTTGCAACTGCTTCGGCAGTTAAACCCATACTTAAATAATAATCCGGATCGTCCTTGGCTATGGAATAAGCAGGAACCGTCTTCCAACCTGATGTAGGGACCAGGCTCATACTTTCGGTGCCTCCGGCGATGATACAATCAGCCATGCCCATCCTGATTTTTGCTGTAGCAATGGCAATAGTTTCCAAACCGGAAGCGCAATAACGGTTCACCGTCATACCTGGCGTGTCATAGCCAATAGCACGGGCAGAAATTATTCGGCCAATCTGCAAGCCCTGCTCCGCCTCTGGTACTGCATTACCAACAATTACATCATCTACGAGGTTCTTATCCAATTGAGGGACGGATTGCAATAAACCTTTGATCACTTCAATAGCAAGGTCGTCGGGCCGGAAAAACCGGAATCCGCCACGTTTTGCTTTACCCACTGCGGTGCGGTATCCGGCAACTATATAAGCTTCCTGCATATATTTAAATTGTGTTCTTATAAAATTAAGATTATTAGCTTATAGTTTATGGTCTGTTGTTTTTAGTTACCGTAATAGCATTGAAAAACTCAAGGCAACCATAAATTAACCGTCCCTCTTCTTATCTTCGCACCCCCATGTATCAACTACTAAGAAGCATTTTATTCTTGTTTCCTCCGGAAACTGCGCATCATATTTCAATGACGGGATTAAGAATTTTGAGTTCAGTTCCTTTTCTTCATAAAAGTTTTTCAAGACTTTTCGCTTCAAAACGTCTGACTTCTGAACAATCGTCATCTGGTATTCCTTTCCTGGGTCTGAGTTTCAAAAATCCAATTGGATTGGGCGCAGGGTTTGATAAGAACGCAAAGTATTTGCGCGAACTTGAAATGCTTGGATTTGGCTTTGTTGAAATAGGGACAGTGACACCAAGGCCTCAGCCAGGAAATGACAAGCCTCGTTTGTTTCGCTTGCCAAAAGATAAAGCCCTGATCAACAGGATGGGATTTAATAATGAAGGTGTAGAAGTAGTGGCCAGGAGGTTGAAGGAATGGAAGTCACCATCCACCATTCACCACTCACCACTCGTCATTGGTGGTAACATTGGTAAAAATAAGGTTACGCCTAATGAAGATGCCTGGAAAGATTATGAGATCTGCTTTAAAGCCCTGCACAATTATGTTGATTTTTTCGTTGTAAATGTTAGCTCACCCAACACACCAGGCTTACGGGAGCTACAGGAGAAAGATGCATTGAAGAGAATTCTTACCCACCTGCAATCGCTGAATAAAGGGTACGAGCAGCCCAGGCCAATTTTATTGAAGATTGCACCAGATCTTACGTGGACCCAAATTGATGATGTAGTAGATCTGGCTACAGAGATCAATCTCGATGGTCTTGTAGCCACCAATACTACGATTGACAGGAGTGGTCTTCAAACAGAAAAAGAAAAAGTACAATCAATTGGTGCGGGTGGCTTAAGTGGTCTGCCTTTAAAAAGCCGTGCTACTGAGGTTGTGTCTTATATTCATCAAAAGACAGGCGGTCGCATTCCAATCATTGCCAGTGGCGGCATTTTTACAGCTTCTGATGCACAAGAAAAAATGCAAGCCGGTGCGTCTCTTTGTGAAGTTTGGACTGGTTTTATTTATGAAGGTCCATTTATTGTAAAAAAGATCTGCGAACGATTATAATTAACAATAGACAATAGATAATAGGCAATTGAAAACTATAAACGCTTAAACGATGGAAGGTTTATTTACAATAGATAATATCATTAGTCTTTTTACATTGGCGATAT
>CBKWHA010000067.1:0-23957 GCA_966674115.1 uncultured Chitinophagaceae bacterium | reverse complement strand
GTAAGCATATTTTATTTTATCAGGAGCAGTATATTCCAGCGCAGCAAAATCCAAGGACAATACAGCATGGTCATAGGAAATTTTTAGTTCTGTTATGCCCTGTTCTGATATATTAGATACATAGGAATTACCCTGGTCTACAGGTACATTGTTTATTTTTAAACCAGTGAGATATAGTTTCGGCATGAATTGATACTCATACATACTATCAGGGTGAAAAACAGTAAAGCCTTTAATGCCTCCAAATAGCATCTCGCCTGATTGCAAAGCTAGTGCTGCATTAAAGTTGAATTGGTTGCTTTGTAAACCATCCGATTGGGTATAATTTTTAAATACTTTTTTTTGAGGATCAAACCGGCATAAACCATTGAAGGTACTGAGCCACAAAGAGCCTTTGCCGTCTTCCAGAATGCGTAAGATCGAGTTATTGGGCAATCCATTTTCCGTAGTAAACCGGGTGAATTTGCCTGTTTTTCTGTCAAAACGGAGTAATCCACCTCCATCAGTCCCTACCCAAAAATTACCCATCCTGTCTTCATGAATGGAGCGTACTGCATAGCCAATATGATAATGAATATGCCTGCGGTTCACTTTGTCCACCTTTATCAAAGATGAATAGTTTCCTCCCCATAATGTTCCCTTTCTGTCTTCAGTTAAACATTGTACATTAACCAATCTATGATCAAAAACTTCAAATTGATTGGTGCTTCTGTTCAGGGTATACAAGGTGCCATTGTTAGTAGTGCTTGCCCATAGTGTTTTTTGTGCATCCTCATACAAGAGCCATACATTATTTTCTTCTGCTTGTTTATAGGGATTAATGCAGCTAAAATGTTCGAAAGATTTTGTTGTTTTATGAAACCGGTTGACCCCGCCATTCCATGTTGCAATCCAGGTATTACCATAAAAATCATTAATAATATGAGTAATGATATTGCTGCTTAAGGAACTTTTGTCCTGGGGTTGATGGGTAAAGTGCGTGTATAAATTGGAATGACGGTCCCAGAGCTTTAGTCCACCACCGGATGTGCCAACCCATAATTTCCGATCAGGGTTCTCACAAAAAGTGTTAATGAAGTTCTCTGCTGGATCTGTATCCTTATCAGGCACAGAGTAAATGGTTTGAAAAGGATTGGTCCTTCCTTCCATCACATTGATGCCACCCCTAAGTGTACCTATCCATTTACGGCCTTCTTTATCTTCATAAATAGAAAAGATGGCATTGCTGCTCAATAACTTTTTTTGCCCCGGTGATGAAAAAGGAACCGGTTGATGAGTGCTATTAGGCAGGATAAAGATTCCATTGCCATCTGTGGACAACCATAAGGAACCGGTTTTGTCAATACTAATAGTAACGATCCGTGTCTGGTTAGAAAAGTAATTGCCGGAAAAAGAGTTGGACGCAATATCGTAAAGGTAAAGTCCACCATCAGTTCCCACCCACAAATGACCATTTTGGTCGGCCTTAAGACAATTGATGTCTTTAAAGTAGGTGTTCACTATCCTTAATGAGTTTTGATTACGGTCATATAAACCCAATCCTTCATTTTCAACAAACACCCAGATGAATCGTTCTTTTTCATGCAATTCAATAGAACTGACCTCATAGTTACCGCTTGCGCCGGAATTACGGTTAAGAGCAATTTGTTTTCCCTTTAGCGAACCGCCTTTAAATAAAATAAGGCCATTGTGCTCTGTTCCTACAAAAACATCTCCATTTGTACTTGGTTTTATAGCGCGAATAGAGCCTGGAAGCTTTAGATCGGTATGATTTTCTAAATCGGTAAAACTAACTGAAGAAAAGGATTGCTTTAACAGGTTATAAACGCTCAGACCTTTCCGGCCGCCAATCCATAAATTATAATTTCTATCGCCTTCTATGTTATAAACTGTATTATCAGAAAGAGTAGAGCTTTTGCCAATTTTGTTTCTAAAAACGGTAAATTCATAGCCATCATATCTGTTTAATCCATCTTGCGTACCAAACCACATAAACCCTAGATAATCCTGGTAAATACATATTACAGAGTTATTTGATAAGCCGTGCTCTATACCTAAATATTTAATGGTAGGTTCACCAAATGCGAACAATTGTTTGATCGTGAATAAATAAAGTAGGATAATGGCAGCAATAAATTTCCCAGGCACAAACTTCATGCAGCAAAATTAATCCTAGTCAGTGGTTTTCCACATTTAACCATATTTGAATGCTTCATTATAATATTTAGCCCTTATTTTTTTACGGCAACAATTATCCCTGTCGCCCAAACTTGTTTTGTCAAAAACATATCCTCTCTTTTCTCTAAATAGTTGATAAGATTGATTGCTTTTTCTTGATGTCCATCTGGCCAGTTAGGTTGAGGCAACATATCGTCAATGATATAAAGCCCACCTTTATTTAACATGGATAATACTTCATCCAAAAGAAGGTACTTCCCATGCCAGGTATCAGCAAAAATATAATCGAACTTTTGATGCCTGTTATGCTCAATCCATTCACCGCCATCAGTACAAATAAGATGTAACCGTTTATCATTTCCTAAAAATTTCTGGGCTATTCCCAGAAACTCTGGTTCATTATCAATTGAGATTAATGAAGAATCACTATTCATTCCATCAAGTATCCAGGCTGTTGATAGTCCTGTACCTGTCCCAAGTTCAAGGAATTTACTTGTTGGTTTAGAGGCTGCAAGTGTCCGGAGTAAGGAGCATGTTAATACATCTGATGCCATTGTAAAGCCAGAAGTTATAGTCGCTTTTTCTATGTTATTATAAGTTTTGGGTAGTTGTTGGTATATATTATCGGTCATTTGTAAAAGTTTAATTGAAATGCTTGTTATCTATCAATCAGATTTTTCGAACACCCGTAGTGCCTCCTCTGTACCCAGAGTAATATTTCTGAGAAATTTTCTACGGTTCGAACTCATTGTTAAGGTAATTAGAGGTTTTTTACTGAGCAAATCTACTAGGGTCATCACTGTTTTGTGCAGGTGGCATAGCCGGATTATAGTCAAAGCTATCAACTGATCGCTTAATTGTTGAATCTTCGGTTACAGATTTTGGTCTACTGTTACCGTTGCAAGCAGCAAATACCAGTATGGTAGAAAAGAGTAACAGGAGTTTTCTTTTCATGACAGAAATTATAAATGACTACTATTGTCCCAATCTCGGTATTTTAGTTTTCAATTCAGCAACACGCGGGTCATTAGTAATGCCTTTCATTATGGGATGTTCAAATAGATAATTGATTGGCCCCATCTTTTTTTCGATGCATTGGTTTAAATAATAAAACACCTTATCCCGGTCACCTATGGCCCACCACACCATCATAAGATCACCGTCAATTACGACATCAGGCTCCTGTCTTTGTCGTTCTTCCAATCTGGCAACAATATCAAGGGCCTTTTCTCTTTGACCCAGTTTGGCATAGGCAAATCCGATCGGTGCTAAGCCTTTATTGGTATGCCTGTGTACCTGCTGTGCATCCTTGAAATATTTAAGCGCCATTTCCCAATCGCCCTTCATGCCTACACACCATCCCTTTGTTTCAGTAGCAATCCTCAAGTGGGGATTTATCTCAAGTATGATATCTGAAATCCTGATCGCATCATCATACCGTTCATTAAAAAGGTAGGCTTCAGCCAGATAATGATTCATAATGGGTGAAAGTGGATCTATTTCTATGGCATGCTCCATCGTCTTCAGCGCTTCCTTTTTTTTGCCTGCTATGATATAATAAAGCATCAATACCTGATAAGCTCCCATTGAAGCCGGATTCAAATGGATGGCTTTCTGAAGTGATTGATAAGCTGCATCCCATTTCCAGTCGTAAAACAAATGTGCAGTGGCTTGGGCTATATGACTTTCTGGAATGCTGTCATTTAATTGCATAGCTTTCTCACTATACCGGTGCACAAAATCAAAAGCTTTTTCAGGCTTCAGTTGCCCGGTAGCACCCAGATAGGAGTAGGCGGCAGCAATCATGGCATAAGCCTGGGCATATTCCGGTTCCAATTCGATTGCCTGTTCAAAACATCGTATTGCTTTGTAAGTATCTGCCGGAGTGATCTTATTCCAGTAATGGAGTCCTTTGAAATAAAGTATATAAGCTGTGAAATTTTGAGTAGATGCTTTTACGAGGTGCTCCTGTTTTGAAGCTATGGATAAATTTTCCCGTAACCGGTTGGTTATGATGCTGCTGATCTCATCCTGCACCTCGAAAATATCATTTAGATCACGATCGTAGTTTTCACTCCAGATATGATACCCATCCGCTACATTGATTAATTGTGCAGTAATTCTTACTCTACTGCCGGCCTTGCGCACGCTACCCTCCAGTATCTTATCTACATTAAGCTTCACTCCGATTTCTCGTATATCGTCATTTTTGCCTTTGAATGCAAATGCAGAAGTGCGGGAAATAACCTGGAGTCCATCAACCTTTGTAAGCGCATTCAATAATTCTTCCGTAATTCCATCACTGAAATATTCATTTTCCGGATCGGCGCTAATATTTACAAATGGTAAAACAGCAAGACGATTAGAAGGTGGCTTTAATTTTCCTTTTAGCTCATTACGGGATGGAACTGTAAGCCCTTGGTTGGAAATTGCAAATATCCTTACCGGGTCCTTTACATTCTTTAATTCAAAATAACCAAGCTCATGTGTAGTAATGTTGCGTTGGTTTTTCAATTCATCTGCTACTTTCTCTGTAATAAAAACACTGCCGGGTACTGCAAGTGATTCAACCCGTGAGGCAAGATTAACACCGTCGCCATAAATCAAATCCTCTTCAATTGAAACGTCTCCGGTATGGACACCGATCCGTAGATCTACTCTGGGTTCCCGCCGCAATTGCCTTTGGATTTCTATTGCGCAGTTTACCCCATCAATCGCACTACCGAATATACTAAGGGAACCATCACCATAATTTTGCAGCACTTTTCCATTGAAGTCCCGGACAAAACTATCCAGCACTTCTCTAAATCGTTGCCGGTTGATTTTTGCCAGTTCTTCATTCTCCTGCATTAACGCAGTATAACCTACCATATCCGCAAACACGATTGCTGCAAGTTGGCGCATAAGTAAATTTAGGCCAACTTTTTATAAAGCCAAAAAGGAAGGATTTTTAATATCTGTGCAATCAGCCACCAACGTTTTGTAACGTACACTACCCTCTTTTTCTTTTCGATAGCCCTGACGATTTGCATAGCGGCTTTCCTGGGAGGAGCTACCCAGAATTGTCGTGTGCCTTTAGCCTCTTTCGTTCCCATGAACCCAGCTTTAATATCTGTGGTTACAATATCCTTATTCAATCTTGCAGCTTTCATATTCAGCCCTTCAGCGTAGGTACTCATATAAGCCTTACTGGCGCTGTAGGCAGGTGACCAGCTATTCCCCCTTAAGGCTGCAATTGATGATGTTAGTGCAATTTGTCCACACCCTTGTTGAACTAAGTAATGAAAACAATAGGTAACGATTGATACAAAACCATTTACATTGGTACTGGTAGTGATCTCTTCTGTTTCCCATTTTAATTCGGCAGATGGATGACCATATCCGGCATTGTAAATGATCAGGTCAAGACCACCCAACTGATGCATCAGGTCCTTAATATGTTTACGGTTATCTTGATCCCTTACATCAAAACAGGCTATTTTAATATGTTGAGGAAACTGCCTTTGTATTTCTTCCAGTAATTCTTTACGCCTTCCCGTTATGCCTACCAAATGATTTTGTAGTGCATAAAGAATGGCTATTTCCTTACCTATGCCTGAAGTGGCTCCCACAATAATGATTTTCTTCTGCAGCATATGCATTCATTCTGACCAACCGCCTAATCATACAATTTTACGAACTTTACTTGTAATGAGTTACAGAGTAATTATTACCGGAACTACAGGAATGGTTGGCGAAGGTGTTCTGATTGAATGTCTGGACCACCCTCAGATTTCAGAAGTATTGAGCGTTAGTAGAAAATCATCAGGGATATCACATCCTATGTTGAAAGAATATATAGTGCCTGATTTTCTAAGCTTGAAAGAAAACGATGAGAACCTGAAAGGATACAATGCCTGTTTCTATTGTGCTGGCGTAAGTAGTATAGGAATGAGTGAAACTGAATATAGCCGAATCACTTACGATACAACCATTCATTTTGCAAAAGTATTGGCTAATCAAAATCCACAAATGATCTTCATTTATGTAAGCGGAAGTGGTACGGATAGCAGCGAAAAAGGCCGGCTGATGTGGGCTCGTGTAAAAGGGAAAACCGAAAATGCACTGACCAAAATGCCTTTTAAAAAGGTGCATAATTTTCGTCCCGGCTTTATGAAACCTACTCCTGGTCAAAAAAATGAATTAAAAATGTATAAGTATATAGGTTGGATGTTTCCTTTTTTAAAATTAGTATTCCCTAACGGTATCAGTACAATGAAGCAGGTTGGTCAGGCAATGATTAAATGCCTGGCTATAGGAAGTGAAAAACAGATTTTAGAAGTAAAAGATATCAATGAATTAAGCAGTAAGTAAGCTGCATTTTACTATCATACATTTCCTGCTTTTACCGGCTAATCATTTTTTGAAGTCTGACAAACGTCTGATAAGGCCCTTTGGCTATAAACATATTGACCACCCAATTAGGCAGAGAGCCACCCGGATCAATATCCAGATAGTACTCAGCATGAAGCTCTCCGTTACCAGTCTCCCGAAAGTACCAATTGCCTTCCATATGGGAAACCCGAACAATACCTTTATGTTTTGGAACAGCATTGGGCACATCTTCCTGAGTAATGATTAAAGTATGTTGAACCGGATCTTCTTTCAGTTCCATACGAGCAGCAATATCCCGGTTGCTCACCGGCCAGGGCAATGCGGTTTCGTTGTAATACAACAAATGATTATCATCGATCTTCTTGATCAGATATGATTTCTTGGTACCATAAACCCATGCTTTTTGTTGGGATACATCACGAAATACTTTGCTTACTTTATTAATGGAACCCTTAAGTACTGCGTCTACTTTCACATACTTCAACCCCGATGGTGCAGGTGCTGAATATACTTTGATGCCTTTCCCTTCTTTCACAAGCTGCCATTTCGCATCCGCAGGCACCTGTGCCCAAGCTTTGGCACTAAAAAGCAGTAACCCGCCTAGGATCATCAAATACTTGAGCTCTTTCATGATCAAACTTGCAAATGCACTCATAGTTTATTGATCATTCATCACCTTCCCCGGTAATATTTAGACTAATGTCTCTATTTAACTAGAGCGCATTTAGTAAAATTACTATTTTATCTACTCTGTAGCAGGCTTAGTAACGACTATAATATACCCTACAACAACCAGGATATATAAAGGTTAGTAATTCTGAAAAACAATAGGCCAAAGGCTTGTAAAATCATTTGCTTAGATTTGAGATCAAAGTATAAATTCTAAGATCATATGCCTAAGGTAAAGCTCAGGGAATTTAATAGAGACAAAAGAACATTTGATTATTTAAAAGAAGTAGAACTGGCTTCTGTTCCAACTTCAGGTGACAAGATCATAGTTAATATCAGAGGCACAAGCTTCATTTTCAGGGTTTATGATGTACTTTATTCTGATTATAATGAAGTAGATGTAAATGTGATTCGTATGGGTAACATTAGTGAATATAACTTGACAGGATTTCCTGATATCATTGAATAAGCCAGAACCAAGTAATAATAAGTTCTATTGATGAAAAAAAACAAGCTTATCTGCTGATTGTCAAATAGTTTTTATAACTTAATAAGATAATCCTTTGTTTCATTAAAATAACAAGGAGGTCATATGAAAAAGGTTCCACTCATCTTTACCTTGTTTTCCTCTTTATTCCTTATCTCCTCTGTACATGCTCAGGAACATGCTGGGGCTGTAACAGACAGTCATTCTACTGGAGAGCACATTATGGTGAATAGTAAAAACTTGACGTGGAAACCTGGTCCAGCTTCATTGCCTGCAGGCATTCAAATGGCAGTCTTAGAAGGTGATCTTTCTAAAGCAGGTCCCTTTACTGCACGGATAATGCTTCCTGCAAATTACCACATTGCTCCCCATTTTCACCCCGCCATAGAACATGTTACTGTTTTGGAAGGTAGTTTTTATATGGGCACAGGTAAAGAATTTAATGAATCTGCAGCTACGGAACTTAAAACCGGAGATTTTGCTGTTATGCCCAAAGGATTTGCTCATTATGCCTTTAGCCGGGATAAAGCTACCATTCAACTACATGGCATTGGCCCATGGGGAATTACTTATATCAATGAGGCAGATGATCCAAGAAAGAAACAGTAAGGTAAAGATCAATCTATTTTATTCACTATCCTTTGCTGCTAAAAAGTAAACCAAGGAAGCAGTACCATCCTTATTCTTTCTTGATCACACCACAACCAATTCTTGAACCTGCATTACCGGTGGGTTGTGTTGTAAAATCGTCTTTACCACCATGAACAATAACTGCCTTGTTTAAAATATTTTTAGTGGTGTCAGAACTGCTGATCGACCAAAGATCTGTTTCTAATTCCAGGGTTCCCTTTCCTTCTGCATCAAGATCTACATTACCAATATCACCGCGGTGAAAACTTGCAGAACCCCATTTGCCATGATTAGCTCCTGTTGGGTTCCAATGGCCGTGTGCCTCCTTTCCCATATCCCCACAGCTTCCATGCTCATGTATATGCACAGCAACGCTTTGGTTTGCCTTTTTGGGTACCGTGATGTCAAGCGTCATTTTTACTTTGCCATCGTCTTCACTAAACCGTGCGGTTCCGGTAACAGTCGTATCAGGTTGTGTACCAGTTATTAATGCTTCTGCTTTATCGTTACTTTCACTAACGGTTTGATCGGTGGCAACTGTTGAATCACTATGCTCTTCCGATGTTTTGCTTTCATTATTACCGCAGGAAATAATTGCAAAAGTCGTTACGACTATAAATGATGTAACAAAACTTTGAAAAGAAGCTTTTAAATGAACCATAACAATAATTTTAAGTTTGTACGACAACTACTGCAAAAATCTTACCCCTATCCATTGTGATATTTTGCAGCTTGCCAGTGTGCCTTGCTGCTCATTATCCTCTATTTTAATTAGAAGGATGTTTTTTACAATTGTGTCTGAAACTTGATCGTTATGGAAGCGTTTTTTAGTAAAGCAACTAATTCTTCAAGTTTAACCGGTTTAGAAATATAATCGTTCATGCCTGCCTTTAAGCATCTTTCCCTGTCTTCTGCCAAAACATTGGCAGTCATTGCAATGATTTTAGGTTGCTTTAGCAATTGACAACTTCTGATCATTTTAGTTGCTTCAATTCCATCCATAACAGGCATTTGCATATCCATTAATATAACATCATGCAGTTTGGCTTTAAACATTTCCACTGTTTCTTGTCCATCATTGGCGATTTCTGGTTTATAGCCCAATTTATTAAGTACGTGGGCAGTAATTTTCTGATTAACCAAATTATCTTCAGCTATCAAAATATTTAACGGATAACTGGATGCAAATTCCTCATTAAGAATGTTGGTCCGCTTAGATACTTCTGGTGTTACTATTTCACCCTCTCCTTCTCTCAACGCAGTTTGTACAAGCTTTAATAGCTGAGCCAGTTTTACAGGTTTTGTTAATACCAAATGAAACAATTCCGGGTATTTAGCAATCTCTTCGTTACCTACATAGCAAAGTGGTATAATGGGCAGCTTAGGGTAGATGTTTTTAATAGCTTTAGCAATATTAACCCCGTTCATTTGAGGCATTTGCATGTCTAGTATAACTACATCAAACAGTTCCTCTCTATTTATGAATTCCAGTACTTCCTGGCTGGAATTTGCAGCCGTAAGTTTTACTTTCAAAAGCGCCAGCTCATTCGTTATGACCTTTAATAAGGTAGTATTATCTTCAATAATCAGCACTTTCTTTCCCTCGGTGATTTTGGTATGTACCGGCAATAGTTTTTCAGGGGATTCAATAGTTTTGGTCTGAATAGAAAAGCTAAAGGTTGTGCCTACACCAACTTCACTGCTCACACTTATTGCTCCACCCATTAGTTGGATCAACCTTTCGCTAATAATAAGGCCTAATCCGGTACCTCCATACTTACGTGTAGTAGATGAATCAACTTGTGAAAAAGCTTTAAATAATCTTACTAATTTATCTTTAGGAATGCCTATGCCGGTATCCCGTACATGGAATTGAATCTCCTGCTGATCACCAGAAGTCTTTCCTGAATTCACGCCAATAAAGACCTCACCTTTATGAGTAAACTTGACTGCATTACTCACAAAATTGATCAATATCTGCCTTAAGCGAAGGCTATCTCCAACAATTGTAGCTGGTAAAAGGGGATCCAATTGATAAACCAAATCTATGTCCTGACTGGCAGCTTTGCTGGCAAAAATATCAAGTACATTTTCAATACATTGGCGTAGATCAAACTCGTGTTGTTCAATTTCAAGGTTTCCACTCTCAATTTTAGAAAAGTCCAGAATGTCATTAATTACGTGCAGCAAGGCATCGCCGCTAGTATTGATAATATTTACATATTCTTTCTGTTCGGGAGTAAGATCAGTTTCGAGAAGTAAAGATGCCATTCCAACAACTCCGTTCATTGGCGTACGTATTTCGTGGCTCATGGTGGCAAGAAATATACTTTTTGCCTGGTTAGCCAAATCTGCTTCTTTCTGGGCAATTTCTGCTTTCTGCCGCAAAAAATGTTCTTGGACACGGCGCTGTTCCAGATCGTTATTTAATGCAATAAGATTTTCTGATTGTGTTTGTAGTTCCTCAGATTGTTTTTTCAAGTCAGCATTCAGGCTTTTCAGACTTTCAGACTGAACCCTTAGTTCTTCCGCCTGTCTTTGTACTTCAAGAGTCCGCTCATGTACCTGTTTTTCAAGCTTGTTTTTTTGGGTTCTTACTAAATTTATTCTATATCTATAAAAGCTTATCATGGCTCCAATTGTTACACTCACATAAATCAGGTAAGCCCACCATGTTTTATACCAGGGCGGCAGTATACTAATATTTATACTTGCAACTTTATTAGACCAAACACCATCTTGATTAGCGGCTTTTACCTTGAATACATAATCACCAGGAGGAAGGTAGCGGTAAGTAGCTGATCGCTGCGTTTTTACATAGTTCCAATCCTTGTCCAGTCCTTCCAATTTATAAGCGTATTCTCCATCTTGAGGAAAGGAATAATTTAAGGCTGCGTATTGAAGTGTAAAAACTGATTGTTTAGGATTAAATATTATCCGATCCGTTTCACTAACATCCTTATCTAAAAGATTGTTGTTTTTCTTATTCTTTCCTACCCTAATTGATTCGCCAAATAACTGTAGCCCGGTTATAACAGTCACAGGATCAAGAGCACTCACTTTCACGTCTTCAGGTTTAAAGAGGTTCCAACCCTCAGTGCCTCCAAAACACATGAACTTGCCTTTTTCACTATACAAAGCTGAACTAGGATTAAACTGTCCGCCCTGAAGTCCATCACTAGCATCGTAATTGTAAATCTTATTCGTAGCCAGATCGATTTTTGAAAGCCCTTTATTGGTACTCACCCAAAAAATATCAGCATCTTGCTCTTTAATAACATTTATGGTGGTGGCCAGGCCATTATTATCAGTATATTTTTTGAATGATTGCCTTTTTATATCATAAATAATAAGGCCGTCACCTTCTGTTCCAATCCATAGACGTTCTTTTTTATCAAGATAAAGCGATAATATGACCCCACTTGGATAAAGCGCTCCTTCTATTTTCTGCTGAAAGTATTTATAGATTTTTTTTTCACTGGCTTTATAATACAAAAGTCCTGTACCATAACTGCCTAAAAATAAATTGCCGCTCTTGTCTCCTACTATTGCCCGTATATCATGTGATCTAATACCGCTATTAAACCGGTTAAAGTTTTGTATATTTTTAGTTGAAGGATCCATTTGGCTGAGACCTCCGCCATTGGTCCCAATCCATATATTATTATTCACATCTTCATAAATAATGCGAACATCATTCCCTGCTAAACTGTTCTTATCCTGGGGATTATGCTTAAAATTGGTAAACGTATCGGAAGACTTATTATATAAAAAGAGCCCATGGGCATAGGTGCCGAACCAAAGATTATTTTTGCTGTCTTTAAATCCATAAAGTATGGCATTGCCGGTTAAACTTCCTTTTCGGCCATCTGCTTTGTAATGTTTTATAAGTTCTCCGGTAGGTTTGGTTTTATAAATTCCATCTCCGTCCGATCCTATCCATAAATTACCTTCATCATCAACGCACATACCGTAATAACGCAAATATGATCCTCCTTCTTCTCCCTCTAATTTTTTCTGGAACTTTATAAACCGCTCCTTGACCGCGCTGATCATATATATACCAACACCATGGGTTCCTACCCAGATATTTTGATCTTTGTCTTTAAATAATGCCTGGACAGACCTTGGTGTTATATTGTAACCATGCTCGCCAATTACAGGTTCGAATACATAATTTTCAGGCGCGGTACGTGCAACTTGGGCTAAATCGAGTTTATAGAGTCCCCCTTCTTCCAGTCCAACAAGTAAATGGTTATCATTATCTTCAATAAGGGAATAAAAAATATCGCTCTTCAAATTGTAGGTTGAAGCACGCAGAACGAAAAATTTATTGATATCCCGCTTATACAGGATCAGTCCCTTGCGGGTAGCAATCCACATATTGTTATAGCGGTCATTGTAAATACAAAGAACTTTTGCTAAGGGTAAGCCGCGCGTATCCAGGGAAGCTTTTTCGGGTTTTTTATTCTTGCTGATATGAAATACATTTAACCCCGTAGGGGTACCAATCCATAAAAGATTGTTCCGATCTTCAAAAATCTTTACAACTGTGTTGTTGGTCAGTCCAGGAAGATTACCGGTGTTATAATTTATGATTGTTTTTTTCTTTTTATTAAAATAAGAAAATCCGGTATATCCGAACGAAACCCATAGGTTTCTGTCACGGCTTTCTGAAATATCGGCCACTAAATCCATAAACGAACCAGGAGATTCCTTATGGAATTTGTAATTGATGAACCGTTCTTTTTCTGGGTCAAACCTATTCAAGCCGGTTCTGGACGAAACCCAAAGAACTCCTTCTGAATCTTTAAATATGATATCTACAAAGTTGCTTGGTAGGCTGTACTTATTGTCAGGTTCTAATTTGAAAACTTTAAATTCTGAGCCATCGAAGCGGTTTAAACCATCAGCAGTGGCAATCCATATAAAACCTTTTTTGTCTTGGGTTATGCTATTCACTACTCCAAATGACAACCCATCCTTAATAGTATAGTGAAGAATCCGGTTTCGAATAGGTTGTTGAGACAAGGAGCTAGTTACTAGAGATATTGCAATAATGAACAACCATAGTTTCTTTATTTTAAACCATATATTATCACATGTATTCAATGAAAAACAAATAAAAAGTACAATGTAAATAGTTTGCAGTACAACTTCTTCTTTTAAAATCAATCTGATGTGATAATTTAAGCACAGAGTACGCAAATATATTGATGGAGCCTTTATTTATGATGAGTCCTATCCTGTCAGTCGTAAGCACTTTTAATACGGTGTACCTGCTTTAATATTGAAAATCAAAGGGCAAATCGGACTTTATTCATAGAGATAGTAATAGAAACGAATTATCACCAATTTAAATAATAATCATAATTAACCCAAATTTCCTTTATTATTGTTTTGCCAACGATCTTTACGCCTCTTCCAATACCTCTATTTCTTTACGCTGCTTCTCCTTTTCCTTCAATGCCTTCTGTATGACTTCATTGAATTCTTTATCCTTTCTTAAGTTATCAAAAAACGGATCACGTTGTATCAGGTAAATAGAACCCCAGGGCCAGCCTGCTTGATCAAAACTTCTTAAATAGTGGTATGCTTTTTCTCTTTGACCAAGGGTAGCGTAGATGCCTGCTATATCGTAATCCGCTACACCCATTCGTATCCTGCCTAGTCGAACTAATTTTTGATACTCTTCTATATATTCACGAAACAAGATTAAAGCCGTATCTTTTTTTTCCCATAGCCAAAGTGTTAATGCCCAACGTTGTTTTGTATGAGTTATATTCGGGTTTACCCTAAAAAGCTCTTGAAAATAAGTATTACTTCTTGGGTAGTCTCTTTTAAATGTGCAATAGTATTCGCCTATGGAACGTAATGCTGTACTATCTGTACTATCTAGTTGAAGCCTTTTATTAGCCACCTCAAGCACTTTTTCTGCATTGCCTTCAACAATATAAGTATGCGCCAATTGGCTCAACGCTTCAACAGTCGCCGATGAACTTTTCTCCAGTTGGAGCGTATTGTAATACAGCATTTCGGCCTTTCTGAAATCACCAACCGTTACATAAATCCAGGCTATCTGGTTGTAGATGAAAGGTGCCCATAGAGAAACAGGATCCAGCTTGATTGCTTTTTGAGAGTAAGTAAATGCTTTTGTAATTTCGCCTCTTTCTAAAAATACTGAACCCATTTGGCTGTGTGCCGCTGAATGGTTGGGATTTACAGCAAGTGCTTGTTGCAAATAAGAAATACCGGAATCTTGCTTTCCCCTATTTATATAATATTGTCCCAGCAATACATTCGCTTCTGCAGAGTGTTGATCAATGGCTAAGGCTTTTCGGCACCAGGCGGCAATTGTATCCATAGAATTCGCGGCGAGTAATTCTTCATTTACATGATGAGCATCCTTGCCATAATATCTAGACCAATACGTTTGCGCTTTCAAGGTGTAGGCTTCCGCCATTCGCGGATCTAGCGCTAGTGCTCGGTTGCAGAGCAAAAGAATCTGTTTGAAATCCGTATCCTTACGGTCAACACTGAAAACAAAGCGCACGTAGCTCGAATAGGCTTTCTGGTACTCATCCCAAGCCTGCAGGTTTTTGGTAGGCAACCGCTCAATGCGTTCTTTTTCGTTTGGCCTGATGTTTACCTGGAGTTCGGAGGCAATTTTTTGTGCAATATTGCTTTGCAATGTAAAAATATCATTGAGTTCCCCCGGATATTCTTGCGACCAAAGATACCGGTCTGTACCGGCATCAATCAATTGGGCGGTTACTTTCACGTTGTTGCCAATGCGCTGCACACTTCCCGCTAATATAAAAGCCACGCCGAGTTCATTGGCTATAGAACGTATGGATTTTTTACTACCACGGTATTGTTCCACCGACTGGCGGGAAATTACGTGTAGAGCTTCCATTTGTGCCAGGTTATTCAGAACCGATTCCATCATGCCGTTGCAGAAAAATTCGTTTTCTTCTTTATTAGTGCTTTCGTTCCGGAAAGGCAAAACGGCAATGGACTTCGCTTTATTCGAAATCTCAGATGATGATCTTTTATTGTTCAGAAAGAAAACAATGATCAGGGCTACTGATAATGTCAATAAAAGTGCAGACCAAAATACCTTTCGTGCTTTTATATAGCCTGGAGAAAACCGTTTGCCCTTTCCCTCCAGCTTTTCTTTTACGGGCACGTTCAGCCCCGGATTGCTGATGGCAAAGATCTCTACAGGCCCATCTACATTTTTAAAAGAGTATTGACCCAGGGAAACTGTTTGAATGTCTTTCTGATTCTTGATATCATCGCGAACCTTGCTGGAAATAAAAATGCTTCCTGGCACAGCAAAGGATTCCAACCGGGAAGCAATGTTTACACCATCGCCATACACATCCAGCTCATCCACAATTACGTCTCCGGTATGAATGCCAATACGCAAAGGCACTTTTGGCTCCTGCTGCATGTCCAATTGAATGGCAACGGCCGCTCTTACTGCTTCAATGGCACTGCTGAAGCAGCAAACAGCACCGTCACCTCTGAAATCCATCAGGCGGCCATTGTGAAGCGCTAATTCCTTTTCTATTTTACCTTTTAGCTTGTAACGTAATAGCAAAGCTTGCTCTTCGTCCTCCTGCATTAAGGCCGTATAACCCATAATGTCTGCAAAAAGGATCGCGGCAAGCTGACGGCTGATCATGAAACATCGTTGTATATTGAATTTACGTTTTTTATCAACGTTAAATTTTCATTTCATCATTCTGGAGGTCTTTTAAACAAAGGCACCAACTAATGCCAGTGCCTTCGTTATATTCGTAATATTGTTTAAAACGTTCCTTACATCTTTTCTTTATTAATGGCCTTAGCCGAATCTAAATGTGTCCGTAAAACTGGTAGTGTTTGGCCAGCCCATGTTTTCAGATCGGCATCTTTGGCATTATTGGAAGCATTTTCAAACTTCCGCACTTCTTCTGTATGATCCTTGACCATCATGTCCACATAATGCTCTTCAAATTCCTTTTGGCTCATTTTGCGCATCGCCTCTACATGATCTTGCTGCTTTTTGGTCATGGAATCAGGCAACATCATGTTTTTGGCCGATGCCAATCGTTTCAACTCATCATTAGCCTTTGAGTGATCACGTACCATCATTTCTCCAAAACTCTTTATTCTTGGGTTTGTTGCTTTCTCCTATGCTAGCCTTCCCGCCTCAACTTCCATCATACCGCCGCTGGCAGCTTCTTTAACAAAAGTGGTATCTGCACCCGTTAAAGGTGTAGAACTATAGGTGGTGCCGGTTTCAATTCCAGTATCTGCTAATATAGAAGTGTCAGTGGTTGTTACAGCAGCTGTATCTGTTTCAGCATCACCTTCTCCCCCATTACCGCATGATATAAATATCACACTACCTACAAACATTAAAGGCAAAAAAAGTTGTTTCATATTAAGGTTTTTAAATGCTACTATACCCAAAAAGTTATGCCAATAACTTCGGGCAGTGCATCCTTACTCATCACTCGTTTCTTTATTGTAAATTTATAACCATGACTATTAATCAATGGGAAGATAAGAACCTTGCTCAGTTTAGTTATACTATTTTGAATAGTAATAAATAAAAGATCATTTATGGCAACAAACAGGCTCATCTTAACGGTTCTGCTTATCTTTTGGACGACATTTAATGCCTGTTCTCAAGCCAATACTAGTACTCAGCCTGCTACTGTATTTGTCGGGAGTACACCTGGCGATTCGTTCATCAGACCATTATTGAACATTCCAGACAAGATAACTATTGATTTTATCAGATGGGATTTAGCCTTGCAGAATAAAGAAAACAAAGCCAATACTTTTACATTAAATATTATGTTCGGAGAAGGCCAGCCAAACACACTGGGCTTTAAAGGTGGTGGTGAAAAACGTTCGTTCAAGGGTAAATACACAGTTTTTGAAAATAAAGATGGAATGTTGAATGGAGAAGTATATCAGTTAAAAACTGACAATTCACGCACAGCAATTTCTTTCATCAAACTGAATGATAACCTCTTACACCTGTTAACACCTGACAACAAACTTGCAGTTGGTAACGGAGGTTGGAGTTACACACTCAACAGAAAAGAACCGCAGGTACATATTTCTTCAGGTTTACCATCTTTAACTACTTGCCCCTCTTTGCTCAAAGACACCGCCCGGCAAATAATTTATGAGGGAAGAACGCCTTGCCTTGACCTCGCCAGAGACTACCATTTTAGAGTGAGTAATGACTGCATTAAATTAAAATGGAAATTCATTTTGCATAGAGATGCAACCACCTTTCAGCCTACCATTTATACCTTGGACTGGACACTTTCCCGCAGCCAAACTATTCAGGGTAAATGGAAAATCATAAATGGCTTAGGTCCCAATTCTAATGTTATCCTTTATCAACTCGATCCTGACAAACCCAACATGACTCTTTCTTTTTTGGTAGGCGATAAAAATGTTTTATTTTTCTTAAATAAAGAGAATCAGCTTTTTGTGGGAGATAGTAATTTTAGTTTCACGCTTAATAGAAGGCAGCAATAATACAGACATCCATCACCACCCCACCTTCTCACAATTTTTCTTAATTTCAGTATAGTTCATTTAGCGTTAATGAAGCAATTAATGGAAAGGAATAAAATAAAAGATTTTTATGCTCATGAAATTGAGGCTGATCGCCTTGAACAGGAAGCGTTTAAAATAGCGCAATTGGCATATTGGATTGGTGAATCATTCTAGGGTAAAGGAATAGCAACAGAAGCAACCAAAGCAGTTCTTAAATTTGGATTAGAAAGCTTACAACTTGATATGATATTTGCTGAATGCCATATTGAAAATAAAGCATCACAAAAAGTGCTATTGAACAATGGTATGATCAGGAAGGGCGATAATGGAAGTATCATTCAGTACTGGCTGACTAGGAAAAACTCAAAACCAACAATATGAAATTGACCGAACAAATAGCCAAACACCTAAGAGCAGTTTATTTTGGAGGAAACTGGACCGCCGTAAACCTTAAAGAAGCCTTGGCGGACGTTACCTGGCAACAAGCTGCCACAAAAATTTATTCATTAAATACGATTGCCACACTTGTTTACCATACCAATTACTATATCAGCGCTGTTTCAAAAGTTTTACAGGGAGAACCGCTCAATGCCAAGGATAAATATAGTTTTGACCATCCATCCATACAATCTCAAGAAGACTGGAATAACCTCCTGGACCAAACGTGGAAAGATGTTGAAAACTTTGCCAGCTTGATCGAACAGCTACCAGACAACAAGCTTGAGGAAACCTTTGTAAATGAAAAATATGGTAACTATTACCGTAATCTTCATGGTATTATTGAACATACTCACTACCACTTAGGACAAATTGTTCTGATAAAAAAAATACTCTTTCAGAAAGCAGAAACTATTGTAGAAAGTGACGTTAAATAAACTTTCTCTAAATTGCATTATCCACCTATTTATGACCAAATATTCTTTCTTTAACCGCGATATCAGTTGGCTTTCATTCAACGAACGGGTCTTAATGGAAGCTTCCAGAACAAGTGTACCGCTCATGGAGCGTATGAAGTTTCTTGCCATTTACTCCTCCAATCTCGACGAGTTCTTCCGCGTAAGAATGCCTGCCCTCATGGCCTTGCATAAATTGTATAAAAAAGACAACATACAAAAGGCTGCAAAACGCAATTATCCTGATATCGTAATCCAGGCCAAAGAAGTTATCAAAAAACAACTCGATTTCTTTGGTAAAACCCTAACCCGACAACTGCTTCCATCACTGAAAGCTACTGGTATTCACCTGATCTACGAAGAATCTATACCCGGTGAAATAAAGCAGCAAACAACAGAATATTTCTTCTCCGAAATACTAGCTTTTATACAGCCTGTGAATGTTTCCAGGGCCGGGCAAAATTTTTTCCCGGAAAATAATAAATTATACCTGGCTGTAATTGTGGATGGTAAAGAAGCAGAAGAATTGGTCGTAGTAAATATTCCCTCCACCGACCTACCACGCTTTTATTCAGTGCAGGCAGGCCTAACCCAATACATTGTTTTTATAGAAGATATCATTAAAGATAACATCAACTATGTTTTAAAAACATATAAGATCAAAGCCTTTTTCAATTTTAAAATAACCAGGGATGCCGAAATAAATATCGAAGATGAGTTCGCTGGTGATATTGCAGAAAAAATTGAAAAGCAAATCGAGAAAAGAGACTTTGGCCTGGCTACTCGTTTCCTGTTCGAGCCGGTCGAGCCAACGGAATATATTGATATAGCCATCAACGCTTTGGATATCGCCAATGCCATCACGGTACAGGGAGGCAGCTACCACAACTTAAAAGATCTCCTCAACTTACCTGTAGAAGATCCGCGCCTTTCATATGTAAAGGTTCCTGTCATTTCCAATGGTAGCATCAACAAAAATGAATCTTTACTGTTGCAATTGCTGCACAAAGATCTGATGTTGCATACACCTTACCAGTCGTACAGCCCAGTTCTTAGGTTTTTTAACGAAGCGGCAATTGACGAATCTGTAGAGGAAATAGCTGTAACCTTGTACAGGGTAGCGTCTGATTCGCGTATTGTGAATGCCCTCATCAGCGCTGCAAAGAATGGTAAAAAGGTTTCCGTTTTTGTTGAACTGAAAGCCCGCTTCGACGAGGCCAACAACCTGAAGTGGTCAAAGAAAATGAAAGCGGCAGGTATAAAGATTATCTACAGCATACCTACCCTGAAAGTACATGCTAAGATTGCACTGATAAAAATGCGCAGCAATGATAAGGTGAAATATTTCGGCTTGCTGGCAACAGGCAACCTGAACGAAAGTACGGCTAAGCTGTATACGGATCATATTTTGCTTACTTCAAACAGCGCGCTTTTGCAGGAAATGGAAATGCTGTTTCATTTTCTTAGCAAAAGAGAAAAGCCAACCAAAGAAAGGTTCATCCCTTTCAACTTTTTGCTGGTCGCCCAATTCAATCTGCAGCAACGCTTTTTAGACCTTATCGACAATGAAATAGAACATGTAAAGGCTGGCAAACCAGGCAAAATAATCATCAAGCTGAATAACCTCGAAGAAAAAATATTGATCTCTAAATTATATGAAGCATCAGCGGCCGGCGTAAAGATCACGCTCATTGTACGAAGCATTTGCTGCCTGATACCAGGTGTACCTGGCATGAGCGAAAATATAATCGTAAGGCGCATTGTTGACAGATACCTTGAGCATGGCAGGGTCTTCATCTTCCACAATGATGGAAAAGAAGATGTTTACCTCGGATCAGCCGATTGGATGAACAGGAATATTTACCGCCGCATTGAGGTCTGCTTCCCTGTCTACGATGAAACGATCAAACAGGAAATTATAAAGATCATCAACATCCAGTTAAAAGACAACACCCAGGCCGTCCTCATTGACGATTTGCTCCTAAACAACGAACTCATCCCCGACGGAGTCCCCGTCCGCTCGCAAGTAGAAATCTATAATTATCTGGCCAACAAAAACATGTAAACAATATTGGTAACTCCTATTACCTCACCCCAATTACAACTCATCATTCATCACTCATTGTTCATTGCCCCTCATACACTCTCACATAATCCACCACCATCCTCTGCGGAAATATTCCATCATCAACTCCATTCTTACCACCCCAATTACCCCCAACCGCATTGAAGCTCATTATTGCCCCAGCCACTACGCCCCACGTCATACCCTCACTTCGTACTGCCCGGCAAACCGGTATCATTGAATTCATCTGACCACACCAATTTCCTTTGCGCTTCAACCTGTAACTGAACCAATAAAAGAAATGCAATGAACAGAAAACATTGATACTGTTTCATATAATAGATATTTAATCAAATCAATCCCTCCCAATATCCAATACTACATCTCCTCCAACAGGATAACCTACGCAAGTCAGCGCCATGCCTTTCTCCACCTCCTGCTCAGTAAGCACTTCATTGTACGACATCCACACAGAACCCTCCCTACACCGTGCTAAGCAATTACCACACCTGCCTACTTCACAACTGTAAGGCAATGCAATCCCCTGTTTTTTAGCAGCACTCAAAATGGTTTCAGGATATTGCACAGGATATTGATAGGTTTTATCTTTAAAATGTATACTTACAAAGTGCTGATCCTTATCAGGTGGTTCCGCTTTTGGAGTTACTTTATGATACACAAGAAAATGCTCACGCTTAATATGATCCGCTGGGACGCCTTCTCTTTGCAAGGTAAAAACGCACATACGTATATAGCTTTCCGGCCCGCAAACATAAAACAACGTCTTGTCTATGGTTGCAACAGCATAATGCTGTACAAGTTGAAGTAAAAACTCAGGATAAAGTCTCGCCTTTTGTAGATTTTTTGAATTGCTGTGCAAAAACTCAATATGAAATCGTCCAGGATATTGTTGTGACAATTGCAAAAGCTCATCTTTAAAGGCTACCTTTTGAGGTGATGGGTTACTATAAATTAGAATAAGCTGTACAGTAGGATGCAGCTTCAACGCAGACTTTATTAATGAAAATATAGGTGTAATACCACTGCCAGCCGCTAAGAAAAAGATTTGTTCAAGCGGAAATATAACATCTGGCAATGTAAACAAACCACCCGCACCTGTTGTTATAAGGGTATCTCCTGGCTTTGCGCCATCAACCAGCTTCCTCGAAAAATACCCATTTTCCATCCGCTTCACGCCAATGGTCAAAGGCTCATCCCATTCCGGAGAGGAAGTAATTGAATAAGAACGTCGCACCTCTTCCCCATGTATAAAATCAACTAAGGTCAAATATTGGCCCGCCTGGAAAGGGATATGGGGATACTCCTGGAATGTAATGCTTTTAAATCCTTCTGCCTCCTGTCTTACATCCTTAATTATGAGCGTTTTATAGAGATCAGAAAATTGGTCCATGAAAAATGAATATAGATTAAAAAAACTAAGCCCCTGGCACAATTATTAAATTGCCATAAATACTGTTAAAACGCAACAATTTCTAAATTAACCGCTTTTTATAAATTCAGAAGGCCGGCAAGTCCTTTTTCACAAATTTCTATGAGCGGTAACATTTATTTTTACATCCTTACCAACTTTGTAAGAATTAAAAAGACTCCAATGAGATTTAAAACGAAAAAGTCTGTACTTGCATCCTTAGCTATAGGGTTTTGGTTAGCTTCATCTGCTCAGACATCTGTTGATGAGATACCAAAGGGATGGCACTTGAAAGATTTGACAAGTGATGGCTTATATGGAATTAGCCTGGATAAAGCCTATGATTACCTCAAAAACAAGAAGAGTAAAACAGTTATTGTAGCCGTTATTGACTCAGGTATCGATACCCTACATGAAGACCTGAAGTCCGTTTTGTGGACGAATCCTAAAGAAGTTCCTGGCAATGGTAAAGATGATGACGAGAACGGCTATGTAGACGATGTGCATGGCTGGAACTTTATAGGCGGAAAAGATGGCCGTAATGTAAAAGAAGATTCCTATGAAGCAGCCCGTGTGTATCACAAGTACAAAAATCAGTTTCAGAATATCTCGGATACATCTTCTTTAAGCAAGGAAGATCTGTATAACTATAAAATGTGGAAAAGGGCCGAAAAACAGGTAGCTGGTGATGGTAAAGAAAGCGGTTTGGAACTCCTGATTCTGAAGAAAACATACCAAGCCGCAGTTAAGAATGATACTGTGCTTCAGAAAGCTTTGGGAAAAGAAACCTACAGCGGAAGAGACCTTGAAGGCTTCACCCCAACCACAGACCAGCAAAAGAGGGCAAAAACATCTTTGCTGATCTTCTTTACTTCCAATAATGTAATGGATATGACCAATAAGGCATTAATGGACGATTTCAAAAATTACCTGGACAGTGAAGAGAAAAAAGCGGAAGCCGCAGATAAAGCACCCAAAGATTACAGAGGCGATATCGTAAAGGATAACTACAACGATTTCAACGACCGTTACTACGGCAACAACGATATCATGGCCAACACGCCATTCCACGGTACTCATGTTGCAGGTATTATTGCAGCAGCTCGTAGCAACGGTAAGGGAATTGATGGTATTGCTAATGATGTAAAGATCATGTCCATTCGCGCGGTACCAGATGGCGATGAGCATGATAAGGACGTAGCGCTGGCCATTCGTTATGCTGTCGACAATGGTGCTAAAGTAATCAACATGAGTTTTGGTAAAGGCTTTTCTCCTGAAAAACAATGGGTGGATGATGCTGTAAAATATGCTGCGAGTAAAGGTGTATTACTTGTACATGCTGCAGGTAATGACGCTTCAAATATCGATTCTGTAGAAAACTACCCTAGTCCTGTATTTAAAGATAATAATGGAAAGGCCGAAAACTGGATTACAGTGGGCGCGAGCGGCGATCCTAAAGCAGGCGGTTTAGTGGCCGGATTTTCAAATTATGGTAAAAAAGAAGTGGACGTTTTTGCCCCTGGCGTAAAAATTTATTCAACCATTCCCGGCGGCAATACTTACGGCAACGCACAAGGCACCAGCATGGCATCTCCGGTTGTGGCAGGTGTAGCAGCATTAGTGCTCTCCTATTACCCGGACCTTACACCTCAACAGTTA
>CBKWHA010000066.1:0-24017 GCA_966674115.1 uncultured Chitinophagaceae bacterium | reverse complement strand
GCTTGCTTATCTGAATCAACATCCTCTTTTTTGTGCTGCTTGATTTGCTTGTACAATGGCGTTTTTTCTTCAACTGTCAGTGCATAGCAAGACAGGTGGGGAATCTGGTAAGCGTAGGCAGTCTCTACGTTCTGTTGCCAGCGCTCGTCCGTGAGCAGGGGAGAGCCGTAGATAAGATCAATATTAAGATTGTCAAAACCAGCCATTTGACTTGCTTCTATACACTGAAAAGCCTGGTCTGCATTGTGCGCCCGGTTCATCCAGCGCAGGTCCTCCTCAAAAAAAGACTGAATACCAATGCTTAGTCGGTTGATGCCCGCACTCTTCCAGCCATCGAGCATCTCTTTGGAAATATTATCAGGGTTGGCTTCCAGTGTTATTTCTGCCCCCGGCAAAACCGTGAAAGTGGCGAAGATCTGGTCAAGTATCAATTGACACTCAGCAATCGACAATAAACTCGGCGTTCCGCCCCCAAAATAAATGGTGGATAGGGCTTCTCCTTCCAAATAATCTTTTTGCAGTGCAATTTCCTTTACCAACGCATGTACAAAATCATCCTTATACCGTAAGGAAGTGGTAAAATGAAAGTTACAGTAAGCACAGGCTTGCCTGCAGAATGGAATATGTAGATAAATTCCTGCCAAGACAGATATATTATTTATGAATTAGATACTAAAACTATCCTCTTAGTAAAACGAAGTGTGCCGTATTCCTCTAATCTTAGATTTTTATTATACTTCATACCTCTAACTTCGTATCTCGTACTTACTATTAGTTAATGCCGCACATAAAACTACTCTGCTTTATCCTGCTTTTATCCATGTTAGCAAAGGCCCAGTCTTATGTGGTGCATTATAGCGGAGCAGATTCAGCCACTGCCGAACTGCTTCAACTAGAGGGCAAATTTACTTCCCGGCCCGAAGCCGAATCTTACCTTAACAATCTTCCAACGCTTTTACAAGCCAAAGGCTATATTACCTCTTCTATTGACAACATTATATACGATTCTTCCCAGGCTAAGGTGCAACTATACCTGGGCGAGCAATATAAATGGGCTAAAATCAGTACACAACCCAAAGACGAAGAACTCTTACAGGCCATCCGGTGGCCCGCACGATCTTTTTCTAATAATGGCTTTGACTTTCCTGCCTTTCAAACCTGGCAGGAAAAACTGATGAATTATCTGGAAGAGAACGGCTATCCTTTTGCCCGCATTTATCTAGACAGTATATCAATTCAGGACAAGGAGATTGCAGCTCTTCTACAGATCGACCGTGGCCCCTTATATGCTATTGACAGCATCCGGATTCATGGCGCGGTGAAGATCAGCAAAGAATTTCTGGAGCGTTACCTGGAAATACCGGAAAAAAGCATCTATAATAAAAAGAAGTTACAAGCCATCAGTCAAAGGCTAAAGCAGGTAACATACATAGAAGAGGAGAGGCCCTCTTCGCTGACCATGCTGGGTACAGGCTCTATTTTGAATCTATATTTAAAACCCAAGAAAAGCAGCCAGGTAAACGTTTTAGCTGGGTTTCTGCCTAATAGCAACCCTGATGAAAAGAAACGCTTTTTAATTACCGGGGAGGCCAATGTTCTGCTGCGCAATTCAATGGGTGCTGGGGAAACGATTGGTATTAACTGGCAGCAGTTGCAGGCAAAATCGCCGCGCTTGAACCTGTTATACGATCATCCTTTTCTATTCCGTTCGCCTTTAGGTCTCAATTTCACCTTCGACATGTTACGAAAGGACAGTACTTTCCTGAACCTGAATATGCAACTGGGAGGGAATTATATGGTCAGTGCCACACAGTCAGCCTCAGTCTTTCTACAGAAGCGACAAAGCATCTTAAGTACCGTAGACACCTTCCGGGTCAGGCAAACCAGGCGTTTACCCCAGGAGGCTGATGTGAGCTCCAATAACCTGGGAGTTGCTTTCCAGATCAATACCACCAATTACCGTTTCAATCCTCAAAAGGGAGCAGAGTTTTCCGTTTCTGCAGCGGCGGGTATCAAGAAGGTTAAAAAGAACAATCAGGTTCTGGAACTAAAAGATCCTTCATTCAATTTTGAAAGCTTATACGACACAGCAAAGCTGAAAACCTACCAGCTAAGGGTAATTGCTTCAGCGGCAAAGTATTTTCCGTTGGGCAAGCAAAGTGTCTTTAAAACAGGTGTTAATGCTGGTATTTTTCAAAGCGGCAATTATTTTTTAAACGAGTTTTTTCAGGTGGGTGGTTATAAACTGCTCCGTGGCTTTAATGAGGAAAGTGAATACCTGGCGCAGTATGCTATTGGTACACTTGAATACCGCTATCTCATAGGTCTGAATTCCAACTTTTTTGGTTTTATTGATGGCGGTTGGGGGCGAAATCCATTACAGGAAAAAAGGAACCATACCTACATCGGTACGGGCCTCGGCATGTCGTTTGAAACCAAAGCTGGCATATTTAACCTAGTATGGGCAATTGGCAAGCGTAACGACACTGAACTGAACCTTCGCCAGTCTAAAGTACATTTAGGATTCTTAAACTACTTCTAATCTATTTCTCAATCCTCAATAAACCTTCCAACTTTTCATTCTGACTCGTGAACTCGTAAACTTGTGAACTCCTCTTGCTTATCTTCGTGCCCAACTTCAGGTTTAGCTTGTGAAATATATTCTATTAGTCATTTTCAGCTTTTCGATAGGTTTTGGTTTTGGACAATCTACTGACAGCCTAGGCGTAAAACCAGACAGTGTGCAGGTGTCAGATACCGTAAAGAAGGATACGACTGTCATCAAGGTTGATTCCGCCGCCATCAGAGCTGCAATACTTGCTGATTCCTTGTACCAGGAGCTCCAAAAAAGTTTTTATAGGCAGATCGATACTGTTATTTACAACCGCAACCCATTCTTTACTTTCAAAAACCCTGTGAAGCAAATCAGTGAAAGGAGGGAATGGAAAGGAAAAGAAGCTCTATTCTATACCATTCTTTTGTTGCTCTTCCTCTTTGCGCTGGCTAAGAATACTTTTCCGCGATATCTGGACGACATTTTCCGCATATTTTTTCGTACATCAATGAAGCAGCGGCAAATAAGGGAACAAATGATGAATACACCTTTGGCCTCCTTACTCTTTAACCTCATTTTTCTTTTAGCCGGAAGCTTGTTTATCAATTTGTTGTTTAGAAATTACAACCTTGGAACGCAGTTTAATTATTGGTTGTTGTTGCTCTATGGTCTTGTCGGCCTTGCCATTATTTACAGTGCCAAATTCATTACATTAAAAATATTTGGTTGGCTGCTCAATATTTCGGAGGCTACAGACATTTATATTTTCATTGTATTTACAGCTAATAAAGTGGTTGGCATTTTACTATTGCCATTTATTGTTGGCCTGGCATTTACGAATGGCATGCTCTATACTTTACTGTTAACTCTGAGCCTGATCATGGTGGGCAGCCTGTTCCTTTATCGCTTTTATCTTTCGTTCGTATCTGTTAATAAATTAATACAAATAAACTTTTTTCATTTTTTGATCTATCTGTGTGCCTTTGAAATAGCGCCACTTTTACTGATTAACAAACTCTTGTTAGCGTTTTTCGCTGAATCTCATTAACTTTGCGACAACTTTTTAGCCGAACCATATGGTAAAAAACGGGGTTAATAAGGCCGCTGATGATAATAAAACCAGAATTCTTATTACACAGCCAAGGCCTGAAAGCGATAAGTCTCCTTATTTTGAACTCAGCAGGAAATACGATGTCGAATTGGATTTTCACCCATTTATACGGCTGGAAGGTATTCCTGCAAAAGAATTCAGAAAGCAAAAGATTGATGTTCAAGGCCATACAGCGGTAATTTTTACCAGCAGGAATGCTATTGATCATTTTTTCCGCTTGTGTGAAGAAATGAAGATCAGTGTTTCCCAGGAGACTAAATACTTCTGTATTACAGAAGCAGTAGCACTTTATCTGCAAAAGTTTATTTTATACCGTAAACGGAAAGTCTTTTATGGTGCTGATGGCAGTAATAAGAGTCTTTTTGATGTCATCAATAAACACAAAGGAGCAGAGAAATTCCTCTATGTATGCTCTGAGAATCAGCAGGATAGTGAGATTACTGGCTGGTTGAAAGTTAACAATTGCGATTTCTCATTGGCCTTTATGTACCGCACAGTAAGCAATGATGTAAAGGAGGTCCTGTCGCAGAAAGAATATGATGTGATCTGCTTCTTCACACCAAGTGGTGTAAAAAGTCTTTTTGATAATCTTCCCCGTTTTGAGCAAAATGGAAAGATTATTGGTGCTTTTGGCAACAATACTTCGAAAGCTGTAGAAGATGCTGGTTTAACTTTAAGTATCAAGGCTCCACAGCCACAAACGCCATCAATGGTTGCTGCGCTTGATCAGTTCCTTGCAGCTACAGTAAAGAAGAAATAGTTTCTAAATTTAATAGAAGAAGTCCTGGGAATTCGGTAGTTTAAAGACCACTCTCCCAGGCTTTTTTGTTTTATATGTGATAAACACTTAATAGGATCATCAATAATTTCACTTAGTACGCCACCCCCACTTCTCATTAAAACTCATTATTAATTTGTTTCATTTTTTGCGCATTGCCCGGATAGTACGATTATTGTAACACCAAAACCAAGAATCTATGTTATGTCATCTTATGCTAATCGGTTAGCCAAAGAAACTAGCCCTTACTTATTGCAACACGCCCATAATCCCGTGGACTGGTATCCCTGGGGAGAGGAGGCGTTTGCAAAAGCTAAAAGAGAAGACAAGCCTATTCTTGTAAGTATTGGTTATGCAGCCTGTCACTGGTGTCACGTGATGGAACGGGAAAGTTTTGAAGACCAGGCTGTGGCAGCTATTATGAATGATCATTTTGTGAATATAAAAGTAGACAGAGAGGAACGCCCTGATATAGATCACATCTATATGGATGCCGTACAAGCTATGACAGGTAGTGGCGGCTGGCCTCTTAATGCTTTTTTAACACCAGATGGCAAGCCTTTTTATGGGGGTACTTATTTTCCTCCGAAAAGAGCCTTTAACCGGGCATCCTGGACGGAGGTGTTGCAGGCAATAGCTGAAAGTTATGCAGAGAAAAAAGAGGAAATAGCCGAACAGGCGGATAACCTTACACAACATCTGGAAAGGTCCAATTCCTTCGGTATTGAAAAGCCTACTGAAAACGTTACTAAGGAACAAATCGATACGGCTTTTCAAAATATCATGAGGAATGCTGATAAAGTGTGGGGAGGCTTTGGGAAGGCACCTAAATTTCCTCAAACATTTGTGATTACGTTTCTGTTACGCTATGCTTATTTGAACCATAATAAAGAGGCCCGTGAGCAAGCGTTGCTAAGTTTAGATAAAATGATGCAGGGCGGCATTTATGACCACGTAGGTGGTGGTTTTGCCCGGTATTCAACAGATACGGAATGGTTGGTGCCACATTTTGAAAAGATGCTGTACGATAATGCATTACTGGTATCAACTTTATCAGAAGCTTATCAGGATACAAAGGCAGAAAGATATAAGGAAGTAATTGAGGAAACACTCCGGTTTACCGAACGGGAAATGTTGCATGCTGATGGAGGGTTTTATAGTGCGTTGGATGCTGATAGTGAAGGTGAGGAAGGTAAATTTTATGTCTGGGAATATGATGAGGTGAGATCGATAATCGGAGAAAACGCAGACATTTTTTGTCAATATTTCAATATTAAAAAGGAAGGCAATTGGGAAGGGAAAAACATTCTCCATACCTCTTTAAATGTTGAAGATTTTGCGGCTCAAAACAGACTAAACCAGGAAACTCTGTATACGATCATTGCTGAAGGTAAAAGCAAGCTACTGGAGGCTCGCAATAAGCGCATCAGGCCTTTATTGGATGATAAAATCATTTTAAGTTGGAATGCCTTGATGAACCAAGCCTATTCAAAAGCTTTTGCAGCTACAGGCATCGAGCATTTCAGAGAAGTGGCAGAGCGGAATATGGGGTTTTTGGTAAAATCTTTTACAGATGGTAGCCAATGGTGGCATACATGGAAAGACGGGCAGGCCAAGCATCCTGCTTTTCTTGACGATTTTGCTGCTTTGATTGCTGCGCAGATAGAACTTTCTCAAGTGACTGCAGATTACAAGTGGCTACAACAAGCTGAGGCCCTTACCAGGTTGGTGTTAGAGCAGTTTTCAGATTCTGACTCTGCTTTCTTTTTTTACACCAATGCAGCACAAAAAGATGTCCTTCTTCGTAAAAAAGAACTCTATGATGGAGCAATTCCATCTGGAAATTCGCTCATGGCTTGCAATCTTTATTTTTTATCTGTATTTTTCGATAAGGTTGAATGGAGGAAGAGATCTGAAACAATGGCATTATCCCTCAATGACGTAATTGTAAAGTACCCTACCTCCTTTGGCGTTTGGTTGTCGCTCTTATTCGAAATAATTTATGGTACAAATGAAATTGCTATTGTGGGACCTGAGTTTGATAAAAAGCTGAAAGAGCTATTATCTGTTTATATTCCACATAAGGTAATAATGGCGAAAGGAGAGGCTGATGATGCATTTCCCTTGTTGAAAGATAAGCCTGGTAATGAGTTGCAGATTTTCTTGTGTAAGAATTATGCATGCCTGCAGCCGGTAAAAACTATAGATGAATTTCGTAGGTTGGTGCAAGTGTGAATTATTTTGAAAAGAATGCAATAAATGCAATAAACAGCCGTTTCAATTGTTAAGTCTAAATAACCGAAAGTTAAAATGATAAGAAATCAATTCAGCTTAGGATCAAAATCATATATTTGCCTAATACCCCTACGTATGAAAATGAAAAACCGTCTGGCAATACTTGCCCTGGCAGCAGTATCATTAACTAGCTGCGGTTCATTTGGTAAAAAAGATAAAGGCACAGCATTTGTCGGTAACGGTCAATTGGTTGGCGTTGCTCCTGGTTCAAGGTATGTGTTACCCAAGCCTCCAGGCATGGTATACATTCCCCAGGGAACTTTCCACATGGGCCCTAGTGATGAAGACCCTTCTTATGCGTTCAGTGCACGTAACCGCTCTGTTTCCATCAGCGGCTTCTGGATGGATGCCACTGAAATCACCAACAACGAGTACCGCCAGTTTACCCAATGGGTGCGTGATTCCATCGCCGCTAAAAAGTTAGGCTATGTAAAAGCTGGTACAGATGGTGTTGAGTATGTGGACTGGGCTAAAATGCAAAAGCTGAAATGGAATGATCCAAAAGTTGTTGAGCAGTTAGGTCAGACTGACCTGGTGCTTTCTCCGGAAGACCGCATCTTCGGCAAAAAAGAAATTGATGCATCCAAGCTGATCTATCATTCAGAAACTTTCGACCTCAAAGAAGCTGCTAAAAGAGAAAATGCCGGAAAGCCACGCTCCCAGTTCATTGTTAAATCTGATGTAAAGATCTATCCTGATACATTGGTTTGGATAAGAGACTTTGCTTATTCTTATAACGAACCAATGACCAAGAGATACTTTTCTCACCCGGCTTTTGGAAACTATCCTGTAGTAGGTGTAAGCTGGAAACAGGCCGCTGCATTCTGCGAATGGAGAACACACTATCTGAATTCATGGCTCGAAAGCAAGGGGCGTGTTCAGGAGTCTGACTTCCGCCTGCCTACAGAAGCACAATGGGAATACGCAGCGCGTGGTGGTCGTTCTCAATCAATGTTCCCATGGGGTAATTATTACCTCAGAAATAAAAAAGGTTGCTTGCTGGCCAATTTCAAACCCGGCCGTGGCAATTATCCTGAAGATGGTGGCTTCTACACCGTGCGTGCTGATGCATACTGGCCCAATGATTTTGGTTTGTATTGCATGTCGGGAAATGTTGCCGAATGGACTTCTTCAATTTATTATGAAGGATCTTACACCTTCCAACATGATATGAACCCTGATGTTCGCTGGAATGCAAAGGATACTGATCCTCCAAAAATGAAGCGTAAGGTTCTGCGTGGCGGTAGCTGGAAAGATGTAGGTTATTACCTGCAAACTGGTACACGTACCTATGAATACCAAGACTCTGCAAAATCTTATATAGGTTTCCGTTCAGTAATTGATTTACCTGCTCAGGCTTCAAGAAAATAAGTTTACAATTCTTTCGTTATTAACTGCAAGAGGCAATCTGCATATGGTTGTCTCCTGCCTTTACCTTAAACAATTTAACCGACAATTCTTTTAAATCCAATTTTTTTATGGCAGCAGCTATTCCTCCTAAAGTAAGTAAGTATGTTGATGTAGCCGTTTCATTTGGCGCGTCGTTAGTAATCTGGGGTGCATTAAGAAAAATTACCCACGCTCCTGATGCCGAGCTATGGCTTTGGATCGGTTTATCAACAGAAGCAATAATATTTGCTTTGTATGGTGTTTTGTATCTCATTTACCCGGCAGTAAAAGATTCTTCGCACCGAGAGGAGCTAACTGTTGAGGCTACTAATGGCCGTGTCCTGGATTCTATGGACAAAGCTCTTCTGGAAGCAGATATTACTCCTGCCAACCTGAACAGGCTGGGAGAAGGCTTCAAAAAGCTAAACACTACTATCAGCAATATGACTGATATAACTGATGTGGTTGCTGCTACAGGCGACTACACAAAGAGAACCAGAGAGGTAACCAACGCACTGTCTCAGGTAAAAGATGCTTATATCAATGCTGCAAATTCTGTTGGCGCTTTCAATGCAGCTTCTGATAGTGCTCGTCTTTTCCACGACCAGATCCAAGTATTAACTAAGAATCTTTCTTCTTTGAATACGATCTACGAACTGGAATTGCAGGAAAGCAATAATCATTTGAAAACCCTGAACCAGTTTTATGGCAAACTGGCTGAAACATCTTCTGTAATGAATGGAACAGCCCAGGATGCTAAACGCGTACAGGAGCAGGTATCATCTTTGGCAAACAACCTTAGCCGCCTAAACAATATTTATGGCAATATGCTGACTGCAATGCAGGGAAGTAATGGCAAATAATATAGAAATCTAAAATCCTAAATCGTAAACCGCATTATAGATTATGGCACTACCTAAAGAGCCACGACAGAAGATGATCAACCTGATGTATCTGGTGCTAACAGCCCTGTTAGCGCTGAATGTATCGGCGGAGATCCTGAATGCCTTTAAAACTGTAGATAGCAGCCTTGACAGGACAAACAAAACTATCAATAATTCTACGGCTGATATCATGACGTCTTTTGAGGAACAACTGGCAGACGAAAAAACAAGAACCAAAGCTCAGGAATGGCATCCAAAAGCAAAAGAGGCACAACAGCTCACTACTAATATGTATAATTATATTGAGCAATTGCGCCAAAGATTATTAAAAGAAGCTGGCTATGATCCAGCAAATGGCGATACTACTTACAAAGAAGATAATCAGGATATTGCAACCAGGATAATGGTTGAGCATGGAGAAGGTGCAAAGCTGCAGCAGGAGTTAAAGAAGTATAGAGAAGCTATGTTAAATATACATCCTAAGGTTCGTGAAGAGTTCCAAAGAACCCTCCAGGTTGATGTGAGCATACCACAGGTTCAAAACAAAAGTAATAGAACATGGCAAGCTGCCTATTTCCATATGGTGCCAACCGTGGCAGCGTTGACTATGCTCCGGAAATTCCAGAATGATGTAAAAACATCTGAAAACAGAGTGGTAGCTTTTCTGCATGAGCAGGTAGGTAAAGTTTCCATTCGCTATGATGCTTTTGAAGCCATTGTAGGACAAAATTCAAAATACCTGATGCCTGGACAGGAGCTTGAAATCACAGCTGGTCTTGGCGCTTTCAGTAAGTCAAAATTGCCTAATGTATCAATTGGCGGTGCTGGCGTTGCTTTGAATGAAAAAGGTATGGCAGTTTGGAGAACATCTGCAACTACAATTGGTAACCATACCATTCCTGTTACAGTTTCTTTTATTGACCAGGATGGAAATACCCAAACAAGAACGTATAACGTTGAATATACTGTAGGTCAGGCAAATGCTTCTATTGCATTGGACAAAATGAACGTACTGTATGTTGGTGTGGACAATCCAGTAACTATTGCGGCCAGTGGCGGTGGTGATGACAAAGTGCAGGCTTCAATAAGTGGTGGTGGCGGTTCTTTAGTCAGGGTTGGTGCAGGTAAATATATTGCTCGTGTTACCGCTCCAACAGATGATTGCCGTATTACGGTTTCTGTTGATGGTAAAGTTGCTGGCGCTTCTCAATTCCGTGTTCGCACAATTCCTGATCCGATTGCAACCGTTGGCGGTTTTGCCAGTGGTGAGAATGTTGCTGCCGGCGCTTTTAAAGCACAATCCGGTGTAGCTGCCTGGATTAAGGATTTTCCTTTTGATTTAAAATACTCTGTTACAAGTTTTACTCTTACTGCAGATACAGATGACGGTGATATCGTAGAAGCGCAATGTACAGGCAATACCTGGAGTGCTTCTGCACAGAATATCATTAAAGGTTTGAAAGCTGGTAAGTTGGTTACTATTGATAACATCCGTGCAGTAGGTCAGGATGGCAGAAGCAGAAAATTACCATCATTAGTATATTATATTAAATAAGTAAAGATGAGAAGCACTGTTATAAAAAGTTGCCTTTTGGTTTTGGGATTGAGTTTGCTTTTCGCTAATGCTGATGCACAGCGCACGAGCCGTCGCAGAGCTGCAGCAAATACGCAGCAACAACCAGACCAGGAAGTGCAGCAACAGAATAATGTTACCGAGCAACCTTCCGGGTATAATCCGTATGGAAACATTCCAATCAGGGTTGACTCAGCTTCAATGGGTTACAATGATTCTGTGATCAAAAAATCCATGCGTCCAGATGCAGCTTTTGATAAGAGTTTCATTAATGAAAGAACGCCTCTTCCCTACGAGCACCTGCGTTGGGATGATGCCTTGTTTGCTGAAAAGGTCTGGAGAGAATTGGATTTAAGAGAAAAGATGAATATGCCTTTCCGTTACCAGGCTGAAGATGATAATGGAGATCAGCGTTTTATCTCTATCTTACTCAGAGCGGTAAGAAGCGGTGAAATCACTACTTTCTCTGATGACCGCTTTACCACTCCTTTGGATTCTGCAGGGATAAGTGGTATTACAGCAGGAGGGCCTGCAGATACTGTAGCTGTAAGAGATGTGAATGATCCCAGTAAGATCGTTGAATACAGGGTAACTCAATCCAGTTTTGATCCTAACGCAGTAATGAAATTCAGGATTAAAGAAGAGTGGGTGTTCGATCGTGAAGCGAGCCGGATGTTCGTTCGTATCCTAGGTATTGCACCATTAAAAACTTCCTACTTGCCTAACGGACAAGAAAGAGGAAGTTCGGTTATGTTCTGGGTTTATTATCCTGATTTAAGACCAATACTGGCTAAATACGAGGTATATAATCCCAAAAATATGGGTATGGGCCGGATGACTTGGGAGGAGTTATTTGAGAGCCGCATGTTTAGCAGCTATATCATCAAATCAACTTTAGACAATCCTGCTAACAGAACGATTCGCCAGGCGATAAAAGACCCAATTCTTGCTTTACTGGAAGGTGATAATATTAAGGAGCGTATTTTCAATTATGAGCAGGACCTTTGGTCTTATTAAGACGGATAATACTTGAAAGTTTATTGATCCCGCCTTGGCGGGATCTTTTTTAAGACCAATAAATATTTTTCTAAAAATTTTAATCTGATCTGTAAAAAATCAGTGAAATTACTGTATTTTTACCTCGGTTTTTCATAGGATATTGGATTTTAAAAACGGGGCTGGATTTTCATCCTGGCCCCTTAATTTTTTAAAATATATAAGATCATAACTTTCATCCTTACCTGAACTACCTTTGGTTCATTCACATAATACCCATTATCTAAAAAATTTGATCCAATCCAAACATTGCGTTGATTTTAACATCTATCTTATTCACTCTCATTTTCCTGTGAAAAATAATCTTTTACTACTTTGGCTTTAGCCTGTCCAATAATACTTGCAATTTCCTCTAATGGCTTTTCTTTAATGTTTTTTACAGACCGGAAGGCCTTTAAGAGCTGGTTAGCAGTGCTTTTTCCAATTCCCTTAATTTCTTCCAGTTCATTCCTGAAAGTACCTTTACTCCTTTTGTTTTGATGGAATGTTAAACCATAGCGGTGAACTTCATCGCGTATACGCCTGATCATCTTATGGCTTTCACTATCATAAGGAAGTTTGAGTGATTCTTTATCACCTACAAAAAAGATTTCTTCTTCATTTTTAGCCAAGCCGATCAATGTCATGGAGCCAGACAGACCTAATTCCTCAATTGCTTCCTGAGCTGCTCCCAATTGGCCTTTCCCGCCATCAATAATCACCAGTTGAGGGAAAGGCTGGTCTTCATTATAAAGTCGTTTATAACGCCTGTAAACGGCCTCCTTCATGGAGGCAAAGTCATTGATGCCCTGAACTGTTTTGATATTAAAGTACCTGTAATCCTTCTTACTGGGTTCACCATTTTTGAAACATACCATAGCAGAAACGGGGTAGCTGCCCTGGAAATTGGAGTTATCAAAACATTCAATGTGTAAAGGAAGTTCAGATAATTGCAGATCGGCCTGTATTTGCTGTAAAACAATGGTTTTATCTGAATCTTTTGCCATAAGCCTCAGTCGTTCTTTACTTTTAGTTTCATTAATGAAATATTGAACATTTGTTTCTGAAAGCTCCAGCAGCTTTTTTTTGTCGCCACCCTTAGGCACAGTTACAATTACATCCGGCTCATCATATTCAATTTCGAAAGGAACAACAATTTCCTTTGCCTCGCTATTATAAGTGCTCCGGATTTGTGCTATTGCATGCACAAGTATCTCCTCGTCTGTTTCGTCCATTTGCGCTTCAATCTTTACGGTTTTTGTCTGTATAATAGCTCCGTTAACTACCATTAAGAAGTTGAGGTAAGCCGTGCCATCATCTTTCTGAAAAGCAAAAACATCAAGATTTCGCAGTGTAGTACTTACTACTACAGAGCGCGCCTGGTAGTTCTCTAAATAATTGATCTTTTTTAATACCTGTTCAGCCTTTTCAAATTCCAGCGCCTCTGCATGGTGTTTCATTTCCTGTTTGAAGTGCTGGATAACAGGGCTCAGGTTTCCTTTCAAAAGATTTTTTACCTGACTGATATTTTCATTGTAATCCTCAAGTGACTGATGTCCTTCACAAGGGCCTTTGCAATTACCTAAATGATATTCCAGACATACTTTAAACTTGCCTTTTTCGATATTCTTTTCAGTTAAGTTCAATGGACAAGTTCTCAGCGGAATGGTTTGCTTGATGAAGTTTAGAAGGTCTCTTACTTTTCCAACCGAAGTATATGGCCCAAAATATTGTGATCCATCTTCCTGTTTTTGCCTGGTTAAAAAGACGCGCGGAAAAGGTTCGTTTTTAATCACAATGTAAGGGTAGGTCTTATCGTCTTTCAGGTTGATGTTAAAAAGCGGCTGAAACTGTTTGATCAAGGAGTTTTCTAATAGAAAAGCATCCTGCTCAGAATGCACAATGGTGAACTCGATTCTTTGAATTCGTCTTACCAGCTCATGTGTTTTATAGCTGGAGAGGTTCTTCAGGAAATAGGAGCTTACTCTTTTTCGAATATTCTTTGCTTTACCTACATACAGCAAATTGTTACCAGCATCGAAATATTTATAAATGCCCGGCAGGTTGGGTAGGGTGGGTGCAATATTTTGAAACTCTGATTGGGTCATAGGTCGCAAGTACCAAATACGAAATTAGAAGGCGATAACAATAAACTACAAACAATAAACCATAAACATCAACTATTCTGCAGGTGCGAATTGATTCCAGGATACCTGGACTGTTTTCAGGCGTTCAGGCTGTCCAGGTTTTGATATGCTGGTGATGATTTGGAAACTTTTATCCATTTGCCAGAGCATTTTTTTCTGAACGATGCTATCTCCTTCATCTTTTAACCAATCTATGTAGATAGTTTCCACTTTGCTGCTATCTCCACTGGGAGATATGGTTACGTCCTGGCGCTGAATTTCCACGTCACTTTCTTTTGGGATATAGCTTAGCACTACACGTCTAATCGCATCATCATATAGTTTGGTTTCTGTGTACTCATCTTTTAGATCATTTGATGATATATCCGGTATGGAAATAAAGTCTTTTGCATAGGTCTTAAATTCAGTTCTTTCCAGGAAAGCAGTATCAGAATGCCCGTTCTCTTTTTGGATCTTTACAATTTGATAAAAAGAAGTATCCACATTGGCGATCTGGCTCTTTAAAAGAGATAGGACAGGGAAAAAGTTAATGACCTCTTCTCCCTCTTTCTGTTTTGATTTACATGAATAAAGCAGGATACTGCAAAGTACGGAAGTGAAAATCAATTTATTCATGAGATAAAATTAGCACAGTAAATAGAATTGGCGAATAATAAAAAGCCCCGCAATATGCAGGGCGACAAAGCAATTAGTCAGGAGGTTAGCGATTATTAAGTGTGACGCCAACCTTCAAACCAAAGTCAAAAAGATTTTCTTTAACAGGATACTTGCTAACAAAGCTGGAAAGCAATTGATAGCGCACCTGCGGTCCTACCTGCCATTTTGTTTTGCCTGTTGAATAGGATACAAAAGTTTCCAAATTGGTATTCACGTTCCAGCGGCGGATAAGCCAAGGTAATTCTGCATAATTTTTATAGTCATTAGTAATTAGATAAGCTCTATCTCCGATGACGTAAGTTGGTTGCAAGGTAGAAGCTACTCCTACGTGCATTTTGTTGTTGCTGGTTACTTTTACTTCAACTCCCAAAGGAACAGAAGCCTGGAAGTAATAGTTTTTCAGCCAATTGGTCTTACCCCCATTAAAATTGCGGTAGTTAGAAATCGTGTTCACAATATCAACCCTGTAGCCGTTATTCAATGCAATGGTAGCAACTTCCGGTACATAACTAAAAGCTTTGATGTTGTAACGATTGACATTGAATTGAAAGCCTGCACGGAGCTTGGTGTTCTTGGAAACGCTGTATTTGCTGGCGACGCCTAGTTCGAAGCCCATGTTGGGTTTATGCGTAACGGCATTATTTACATCATACAATCCTAAGTAACTGAGGGTTGAAGCCTGCGAAGTGGTTGGTCGTACAAACGATGCGTTCTCAGAAAGCTTGCGATAACTAATATTGGGGCTAAAAAAGATTTGCCAGTCTAACTTACGCTCTTTGGTTTTAATGTTTTCTACAGCTTCTACGGCTTTAATAGAATCTATTGAAACAGGTGCCGGATTAATGGTTTTAGTGTATTCATTCAATAAGGTATTGCTTGGTAAGCCGTTCGTTTTCTGCAGAGCAATTATTTCATTAATAGCTCCGGGCGTCCTGTTAAAAGGTGTCAGTTCCTCCTGTAAAAAGTTTAAAAGATTCTCCCGCTTCGAAATGGTTCTATCAGAAAATACAGCTTGAATGGTCAGCAATGGAATTGGCGTGCTGCCGAAGTTAAGCCTTGATGTTTTGGATATAGGTGCCTTCTTATGCTCCTTATCATTTGATATGTTAGATCCGACTTTATCTTGGGCTAGTTTAGCAGGAGCTATTTTTGATTGGCTGGACACCTCTTTATTTTCTGCAGGAGTAACATTGAATTCATTCCATAAAAGATAACCACCTGTAGAAACTGTAATAATCAGTGATGCAACAAACGCGAACCACCTTCTTCTTTTCTTATTCAGGTCTTTAGAAATGTTTTTCCAGACGGCAGAAGAAGGATGCATCCGGACCTGTTCGGCATTTTGTTGTAAGAATCGTTCGAAATCATCATGGTTAATCTTTCTCTGCATAATCAGTCAACTATTTTAGGGTTCGTTATTCTCCCCCTGATGCAAGCAAATAGATCTGTCTTGGTTTTTGCAGGATTTTCTTTCTAATCAGTATATCTTCCAGCATTGCTTTTGCTCTCGTATACTGGCTTCTGCTGGTACTTTCTTCAATATCCAGCATATCGCTGATCTCTTTATGGGTAAAGCCTTCTATCGCGTAAAGGTTTAAAACTGTCCGGTAGCCGATGGGCAACAACCTGATACATTCAACTACCTGCTTAGCCTGAAGTATGGAAGGAATTGTGTCCTCTCGTATTTGCAGGCTGTTCGCATGTATCAGGTCTACACTTTCCTTAAATTTCTTATTCTTTTTAAGGTTGTTGATACAGGTATGTATTATAATCCTTCTGATCCATCCTTCAAACGCCCCCTGGCTTTTAAAAGTGTGAATTTGTGAAAACACCTTAATGAAGCCCTCCTGCAACATATCTTCTGCATCCTCCCGATTATGAGCATACCGGTAGCAAACTGCCAGCATTTTACCACTGTATTTTTCGTACAATGATTTCTGTGCTTTAGGACTGTTTTTTAAACAGCCCTGTAAAATGGCTTCCTCGGTCATAAAATTTCCGAATGGTTGCCTGTAAGTTAAGACATTTTTTAAAGTAAAATGCTGCGTAAATAAGAAAAAAAGTGTATAGAAGGACGTGAGGGGTGTCAGTATTGCCCTCTTACAGCCACCACAAAATTTCTTCCCGGTGCTGAAAAACCAGAGGCAAAGTGCCGGTAGTTCCTATCTAATATATTTTCAACGCCCGCCTGCAATGAAAGCACTTTTGATACCTGTATTGAAGACTTGAAGTTAAGGGTAAACCAGGCGGGCATTCCTTCCGGTGAGGCCCGCGTTGCCGGTAACAGCCAGATTATCTTGTTGTATTTCAGTAAAGGGGAGGTGAAAGAATGAGTTATCTGCAATAGTAGAATGCAGTTGAACAGCCTGTAGGCGCAGGCCATCGTTCAATACCAGTTTTCCTTCCTTGAACTTTGTAATATGCTGAGCATAAATGGCAAGAAAATTCATGTTGTTCCGGCCATTAGGATAGCGAGTATCTAAGGGGGAAGTGAACCCGGTTTGCAGGTCTTGCCGGTAGGCAGCCGAGGTTACTTTGTTCGATTGTCCATCCATACCAATCGTTATCTCGTTTTGCCGCCAGAATTTTCTGCCGTCAGCAGTAAAGTTCCATACGTGCACATCATCCAGGCGATGGTCGAATCTGTTGTACCTTCTGTATTCTCTTGTGTGCCTGCTTTCTTCTATATGCTGGTAACTGATGATAGCTTTTACCTGGTCAAAGAAAGCGGCGTTGGTAACATTCAATTCATATGCTGCCAGTTGCCTGGTTTGGGGTCCGTAATACCAGGAAGCATAGCGTAACTGGTTATTCCGTTTATCCTGCAAGCGGACATATCGCGGAATATCGGAGGAATTGGAATACTGCAGGTTCAGCAAATGGGAAACTCTTTCATTTGGCTTCCACAGGAGTTTTTGAGTGACATCCCATTGCCTGTAGCCTGAAAACCGTTGTATCCTGTTGTCTGAATTGGTTATGATAGAGTCGATGCCACTGATCGAAGCGATATATTGGGACCGGCGGCCAAAGTCGGGGTATTTATGCGGGTAGTGGGTTCCCATTTTCATATCGCCAAAATAGCTGTAGTTGTATGATTGCAGCCATGCGAGTTTCTGATTACCCAGGCTCATATCAAAATGGGTTGTTTTCTCATTATTGGTACTACTAAAGCGGGTAAAAGCAGTACCTGAAAGTGCAATTCTTTTGGTTTGGGACAGTTGTGGCATTTTGGTGCGTAACAATATGGCCCCACCAAGGGCATCGCTGCCGTATAGGGTAGAGGCGGGCCCATACATGATCTCCACGTTTTCCAGCATGTTCTGGTCTACAGTGATTACATTTTGTAAATGACCTGCGCGATAGATTGCATTATTCATGCGGATGCCATCTATGATCAGCAACACCCGGCTGGCCTCGAAACCGCGGATTACCGGGCTGCTACCGCCCTGCTGGCTTTTTTGAACAAACAGGTTACCGGAATTCATCAGCAAGTCGCCTGTGTTCTGGCTATTGAGGTGCGTAATCTGATTGGCTGTGATAATGTCAACTTTCTGCGCTACGTTTCTTCTATGTTCGGCAAACTTGCCGGAGTAAATAATTACTTCATCCAGGCGCTTTTCGTCCAGAGTATCCTGCTGGGAATTAGCAGATAAAGAAAGGCCCAGCAAAAAGCTGAGCCAGTATGTAGATTTCATAACCGAAAGATAGTATCATGAAACGTCTAATCAAAATCAACCAACACATCTCCGGTCATTTCTGCTGGGATGGGCAGGTTCATCATGGTTAAGATAGTAGGTGCCACGTCACCCAGCTTTCCGGCTTTTATTTTGCCTTCCCAGTTCTTATCAATGATAAAGAACGGCACCAGGTTGAGTGTGTGTGCTGTATTAGGCGTTCCGTCAGGGTTCACCATATAATCAGCATTACCATGGTCGGCGGTCAGGAAAACGGTGTAATTATTTTTCAAAGCGGCAGTTACTACTCTTTCCACGCATTTATCAACTGTTTCCACTGCTTTCACGGCTGCTTCAAATACGCCTGTATGGCCTACCATATCAGCATTGGCATAGTTCAAACAAATAAAATCTGCTGTACCGGCTTCGATTTCTGGTACAATAGCATCCGTTAATTCGATGGCGCTCATTTCTGGCTTCAGATCATAGGTTGCCACCTTAGGAGAAGGAATCAGAATGCGTTTTTCACCTTCAAAAGTGTTTTCGCGGCCACCACTGAAGAAGAAAGTAACGTGCGGGTACTTTTCTGTTTCGGCAATACGAATCTGTTTTTTGTCATTTTGCTCCAGAACTTCACCCAGTGTTTTATTCAGGTTGTCATTTTCAAAGATCACGTGCACATTTTCAAAAGTAGCATCGTACTCGGTCATTGTGGTATAGTACAGGGGTAGCTTTTGCATGCCAAAGTCGGGGAAGTCAGCTTGGGAGAGAGCCTTGGTAATTTCGCGGCAGCGGTCGGTGCGGAAGTTAAAGCAAAGTACTGCGTCACCTGCCTGGATAGTAGCTACAGGTTTGCCACCTTCTACGATTACGGTTGGTTTAATAAATTCATCAGTAACTCCCTGAGCGTAAGCTTGTTGTACGGCCTCAACGCCCGAAGATGCTTTTTCTCCAATTCCTTTTACCATGGCATTATAAGCCAGTTGTACGCGCTCCCAACGGTTGTCGCGGTCCATGGCATAATAGCGTCCGTCAACAGAAGCTATTTTACCAGTGCTTTTTGCCATATGAGCCTGCAATTCTTCCATAAAGCCTAGTCCGCTTTTGGGATCGCAGTCGCGGCCATCAGTAAAAGCATGAACATATACCTCATTCAGACCTTTCGCCTTGCAAACATCCAGAAGTGCCTTCAGGTGGTTAATGTGTGAGTGAACGCCTCCATTACTTACCAAGCCAATCAAGTGCAAAGGTTTTTTGTTCTCCAGGGCATAATCGATGGTAGCCTGCAGGGTTTTGTTTTGAGCTAATATGCCATCTCTAATGGCTACATTGATACGCTGAAGCTCCTGGTAAACCACACGGCCGGCACCCAGGTTCAGGTGGCCTACTTCTGAGTTACCCATCTGTCCTTCAGGCAGACCAACGGCCTCGCCGCAGGTTGTTAAAGTAGTGTTAGGGTAGCGGGAGTATAAGGATTGCACAAATGGAACATTGGCATTTTGGATAGCGTCCGAAGCTTTTACATTACCTAAGCCCCAACCATCCATGATCACGAGGATGACTTTACGGTCTTGCATTTTATTGAATTGAATAAATTACAAAATTTGATTAAAGGCTGCAAAGCTATGAAAACGTAAAGGTTTTGTTTAATTTACGCCTAATTTATCCGTAACTCATCGGCATGGCACGTTTTTCGATCTTTGCAGGCCGACAAACATATAGTATGCAAAAATTATTTACCCTGACCGCGATCAGCTTTTTATTTCTTTTATCTGCGTTTACTCCTCTAAAGGGTATAGATGAAGTAGTAAATGCTTTGCGTAAAGGGAATGCTACTGAAATTTCCAAGTACATCGATGATAATGTGGAAGTTTCATTACCTGGCAGAAGTGATAGTTATAGCAAAGCTCAGGCGGTGATGATTCTGAAGGATTTCTTTTCTAATAATGGGGTTACCGGGTTTGAGGTAAAGCACAAAGGCGAGAATAATGGCAATCAGTACTGCATTGGAACTCTGCTTACGCGCTCCGGAAATTACCGGACCACTGTTTACATGAAGACAAAGAATGGAAGACAGTTGGTACGAGAGATTAGGTTTCAATAGCCGCTAATTTGTAGATATTAGGGGATTTAAAGGAATTTTTGGGAGGCCGCTCATTGAGCGGCCTTTACATTTGTGAAAGCAATTTTAGAGATCCTGAATGGAATTAAAAGATTATGAGAGGGGGTATTGGGATATTGCTGATTTTGCTATTTCGGAATTTGGGGATTTTGTAAAAGGAGAGCAATGAGTTGGGAAAAGGTTTTATACTCTAAGTCCGCTTTAAGTACCCTTCAGGTACGCTTCAGCAACAAAAGGATGAATTTTAATGAGCGTGGATTTCTGGTAAAAAAACAGATACTAGCTTCCATAAAGCTGCGAATAGGGGATTAATTTTGGTGCTATGAAGAATTTTGATGAACAATTGCGCAAACTGGTGGATGCTGCTTTACAGGAGGATGTTGGTGATGGCGATCATTCCACGCTATGCTGCATTCCGGCTGATGCCAAGGGAAAAGCTGTATTGAAGATTAAACAGGACGGTATTCTGGCTGGAGTGGATGTGGCAGAAAAGATATTTCGGTTTAGAACACCAGCCGTTCAGTTTACCCGGCACAAAGCGGATGGCGACGAGATGAAAACTGGCGAAACGGCTTTCGAAGTAGAAACTTATGTGCATACCATTTTGCAGTGTGAGCGCCTAGTGCTTAACTGCATGCAACGTATGAGCGGTATTGCTGCACTGACCAAGCAATACACGGATAAACTTAAAGGCTATAAAACAAAATTGCTGGATACCCGGAAAACTACGCCCAATTTCCGTCTGCTGGAGAAAGAAGCAGTGAGGATTGGGGGTGGTGTGAATCACCGCTTTGGCCTTTATGACATGATTATGCTAAAAGATAATCACATAGACTATTGTGGCGGCATAGAAGAAGCTATTAACAGGGCTTATGATTATGTGCAACGCTACCGTCCTGATCTGAAAATTGAAGTGGAAACCCGTTCGCTGGAGGACGTGCAAAGAGTAGCTGCTATGGGCAAGGGCAAGGTTTTCCGTATTATGCTGGATAATTTCACGCCTGCTCAAATAAAAGAAACCATCCAAATCATTGGCGAAGATTTTGAGACCGAAGCTAGTGGAGGCATCAGCCTGCAGACCATTGAGGAATATGCTGCAACTGGCATTGATTATGTTAGCGTTGGCGGATTGATTCACCAGGCGAGAAGTGTCGATTTGAGTTTGAAGGCGGTGATTGTTTGATGGGTGATCTACGCGATAGAGAAAAGTTTGAAAGTTTACGGGTTATGAGTAATGAGTGGTATGATGTTAAAATGGGAAGTGGATAAATATCGAATATTTAGGTAACAATTTGTAATTGAATTTGAAAATTAGGTATGAGCAAGAAAAACAAAGGCGATAAACACGGTTTTGTGTATAGCACTGATCCTGATTTTCGCTTTGAAAGCGAGGAACAGGAAGCACAGGAAACTTTGCCTCCCCAGCAGCAAAAACTGAAAGTAAAACTAGAAACTAAGCACAGGGGCGGCAAGACTGTTACCTTAATTAATGGCTTTGTGGGAAAGGAAGACGACCTGGAAGTTTTAGGCAAGAAGTTGAAGAACTTTTGCGGAACAGGTGGATCGGCAAAAGATGGAGAGATCATTATACAGGGTGACCAGCGGGAGAAGGTGATGCAGTGGTTGATGAAGAATGAGTATAAAAATGCCAAAAGAGTTTAAGACAGATAGCTGTTTTTAAGATTAGCTATTATAAATAAAAAACAGGAGCAGATTTTTGATAGCTCCTGTTTTTTATTGAATAAAGAATTTAGAATGTAAGGTATACAATGTAAGCAATGCTTACTGTCCTTGTGCCAGGCTGTATGCTTTCTTGTCGTTCCACATATTGAGTAGTTCGAAAGAAGCGATCTTGAAGTCGGCACAGAGTGTAACGTAGAGACCAATGATGTCCAACTGGGTTAGAGATTGGTCGTTCAGGCCTTCGAAGCGGACGTTGTACAGGTTTACCAGGTTGGTATAACGGGAACCAGTAGGCCAAACCTGTGTACCCCGGTTGCTGATGTTGATCAATCTGAATTTGGTGCCGCCATGGTGTACGCATTTTTGGGCGATCACTTCGGGTTGTTCGCTGCTTTCAATGAACATGTCAACACCCACGATCTTTTCCTGCTGCATTTCTGCTGAAATCATCATTGGATTCTTTTCCAGTTTGAATACAGTTGGAACAACTCTTTTATTTGGCAAAATTTCTTTGGTACCTACCTGTGGTTTTTGTCCAAAGTTGCTGATAATGGCATCAGCAAATTCTGTTGTATTTAACGCGGGTTTGCTGCGATCGCCGAAGTCGCCTGTGCGGATGCCTTGTTCCAAAGTATAAAGCAGCGCATTTTCAATGATGGCAGCGTTTTCCATAAAGCCAAGGTGGCGCAGCATGGCAATACCGCTCAATAATAATGCAGTTGGATTGGCTATATTTTTACCTGCAATGTCTGGGGCTGTACCATGCACAGCTTCGAAAATGGCAATATGGTCACCAATGTTTGCAGAGGGCGCGAAGCCAAGTCCGCCGACAAGACCGGCACAGAGGTCGGAGATGATATCGCCTTGCAGGTTGGTAAGCACTACCACGTCGAATTCATCCGGGCGAACGACCAGCTTCATTGCCAGGTCATCTACGATCTTGTCATCTGCTTTCAATTCTGGATATTCTTTAGCTACTTCATAAAAACATTCAAGGAATAATCCATCGGTAAGCTTCATGATGTTGGCTTTGTGGCCGCAGGTAATGCGCCTGGCGTTCTTTTGTTTCGCCATTTCAAAAGCGTACTTAATCACCTGCATACTTCCGGGGCGGGTGATAAAGCGGCGGCTGAGGGCAACATCATGTGTGAGCATGTGCTCAATACCACCATAGGTATCCTCAATGTTTTCGCGTACGATCGTAAGGTCAATGGGTACGCCTGCCTTGGAAAATACCGTATCTACCCCATGCAGGCTTTGGAATACGCGTTTATTTGCATATGTGTTCCAGGTTTTGCGAGCAGTAACATTCACACTTTTTACACCTTTGCCTTTGGGCGTTTCCATTGGGCCTTTAAACAAAATACCCAACTCTTCAATAGTACGCTGCGCTTCAGGTGTCATCCCATTAGAAAAACCTTTGTCGAATACCCATTTTCCCATTTCTACAAATTCATATTTCAGTTCTATCTTATTGGCATCGAATACTTTAAGAACCGCATCCATAATTTCCGGGCCGATTCCATCACCTTTTGCAACAGCTATTTTCATAATTTGGTATATTTTTTTCGTAGCAAAAATAGAGTGTTTGAACTACCAAATAGAGAGTTTGAGCTACGAAAGGTTTGTAACAGCATTCAAACAATTATTTTTATATCAAAAGAGCGTATTATGATTAGCAAGATATCGGAAGGAGTACAAGTGAGTGTGGAAACTTTTTACCAGCAGGACTATTCCAACCCCTTGTTATCTGAATATATGTTTGCATACCGGATAACAATAGAAAACCACAATCATTTCCCTGTAAAACTACACAGCAGGCACTGGTACATTTTTGACAGCAATGGTGAATTCCGGGAAGTAGAAGGAGAAGGCGTAGTCGGAGTGCAGCCTGTGATCAATAGTGGTGAAAACTACCAATATGTAAGCGGTTGCAACCTCAAAAGCGAAATGGGGCGTATGCATGGAACGTATGCTATGGAAAACCTGGAGACCAAGGAGGTGTTTGAGGTAAATATTCCGGCGTTTGAGATGATTACGCCGTTTAAGTACAACTAGCAAAGTACGAGGTTAGAAGTACGAGGTTAGAAGTAATAAAGCCCTGATAGGCTTGGG
>CBKWHA010000065.1:0-24214 GCA_966674115.1 uncultured Chitinophagaceae bacterium | reverse complement strand
CAATTCTGTGAGTATTGGAAGCACAAGCTTTTCACCTGCTTCTATTACTGTGAAAGTCGGTACCACTGTTACCTGGACCAATAATGTCAATGATGTGCATACTGTTACTGCAGATGATGGCAGTTTTAGCAGCAGTGATCTCGCTTATTATCAAACCTATTCCCGTACATTCAGCCAGGCTGGAACTTTTCGCTACCACTGTATTCATCATGCAAATATGAAAGGTACTGTTGTGGTAAACCAGTAGAACTTATCGTAACTGGCATTTTTGTTTTAATCCTGGAAATTAGAAACTATATTTTGTCATATGAAAAGGAAGGGGTTCTGCAGTTGCTCGTTGCTTTTGGTTTTTCTTGTTTTTATATTTCCCTTCTGTTCGAGTAAGAACGAAGAAATGCTTCTGCCACAAGCAAATATTCAAATAACCACGCCTGTAGAAAACTCAATTATAAAGTTTGGTGAAACCTTATTCATAAAAGGAACAGCATCAAGCAACACAGAATTACACGGTTATGAATTGACTATTCGTAAAGCAGGAGGAAGTAATTTGTTTTTCCAGCATTATCACGGCCACGGTACTACCATTAATATTGACGAAAGTTGGAAAAATACAATCAATGAAACGGCTGATATGGAAGTGGTGATTAGTGTGATTGTTGATCATGAACAGCATAAGCAGACAAAAATAATCCGCTTCAGAATTCAAAATTGATTTTTCATACTTTAATGTAACAGGTCACACAAAGCAGAAAGAAAGGTTCATTTCCACAGTTTCCTTAAAATTCCTGTATCACATTATACAATGTATCCCGTTCTACAGGTTTACGTGAAACCTGTTTAATAAGCGTAACTATTTCTTCTGTTGTCATGGAAGGCATCTGCTCTTCAGCTCCTGCCATAGAATATATTTTAGTGGTATCATCAATTGTACCATCTATATCATCTACTCCAAAGGCAAGCGAGAGTTGTGCATTCTTACGTCCAAGCATTGGCCAGTAGGCTTTCAGGTGCTGAAAATTATCGAGGTACAAACGTGCAATAGCATACATTTTCAGGTCTTCTATTATGCTCACCTCCGGTACATGGCTCATGTCATTGTCACCATTGCGAAACTTAAGAGGAATAAAGGTGTTAAAGCCACCGGTTTTATCCTGCAAATCACGCAAACGGCGCATATGATCTACACGATCTCTGTAATTTTCAATGTGTCCATATAGTATTGTTGCATTGCTATGCATACCCAGTTTATGTACTGTTTCATGGATGTGGAGCCAACCGTTGGCGTCAACCTTATCTGGGCAAATCTGTTGGCGAATCTCTTCAGCAAAGATCTCTGCACCGCCACCGGGGATTGACTGTAGTCCGGCCTCTTGTAAAATCTTTAATCCTTCTTCAACACTCACTTTTGCTTTCCGGAACATATAGTCCAGTTCGACAGCGGTAAAAGCTTTTATATGCAACTCAGGGCGATGCTGCCTGATCCTGCCTAACAATTCAGAAAAATAAGCGAGGTTCATTTTAGGATGTACGCCGCCTACAATATGTACTTCTGTTACAGGCTTGCCATCATACTTTCTTACAATATCCAACATTTGTTCGATGTTCAGTTCCCAGCCTTCTTCGCGGTGAGCGTATAAACGTGAATAAGCGCAGAAGTTGCAGGTGAAGAGACAGACATTTGTAGGTTCAATATGAAAATTGCGGTTGAAATAGGTATTTTGTCCATGTAATCTTTCCCTTACATAGTTGGCTAGTGTTCCAACATAACCAATGCTTCCTTTTTCAAACAAGAGCAGGGCGTCTTCATCACTCAGGCGTTCTTCACGGATCACTTTTTCACCAATGTATTGCAGGCTTTCGGGTTGCTCCTGTATCAAACGGTCAATGGCTGATTTATCTGTATGGGTAATTGTCATGTTTATTCTTTTCCAATTGAATTGTCCGCAAAATTACGGAACAGTAAGTTGTAATGGTAGGGAAGATATGAGAATTCAAGCCTGAGAATTGTCAATGGTTTTAGAAAATTTATAGCATTTAATTGAATTCTTATTGAAAGAGGGCTCCTGCAATACAGCCGCACATCAAACATGCAATGGTACCTCCGATCAGCGCTTTTATACCAAGTTCAGTCAGGCTTCTTCTTTGATTGGGTGCCAGTTGGCTGATACCACCAATTTGAATACCGATCGATGCAAAATTGGCAAACCCACAAAGTGCATAGGTAGCAATGAGCAATGATTTGGGATCCTGAATTACGTTTGCTGCTTTCATTTTTCCTAATGAGATATAGGCAACAAACTCATTCAAAATCGTCTTTTCGCCAAGTAGTTGCCCTATTGAGATCATATCGGCCTGGTTCACACCAATTAACCATGCTATAGGTGCAAACACATAACCAAGTATCATCTGAAGAGATAATGCCTGGTAACGGCCACCTGTGGCAGTAGCAATTTGAGGATTCATCTGTGTAATATCACCCAGCCAGGTCATCAGACCATTGAATAGATAAACGACTGCAGTGTAAACGATCAACATGGCCCCAACGTTTACGGCCAATTTCAATCCATCCGTTGTGCCTAATGAAAGTGCATCTAAAAAATTATCACCAAGCTTTTCTCTAGGAATGGTAAGGTCTTTTGAGATCAGATGCTCCTCTGTTTGTGGAAAAAGCATTTTTGCACAAACTATGGCTGCAGGTGCACTCATTATGGATTGGCTGAGCATGTGCAGCGCAAAATAGTTCTGTTGTACGGGATCATTGCCACCAAGCATGCCTACATATGCGGCCAGTACACTACCTGCTGTATTGGCCATACCCCCAACCATGATCAGTAGAATTTCTGACCTTGTCATTTTTTCCAGGTATGGACGGATCATCAATGGCGCCTCTGTTTGTCCTAAGAATATATTAGCTGCAGTTGACAAGCTTTCCGAACCGGATATTCTAAGCTTGTTTAAAAGATAAGCAAAGATGAATACGATCTTTTGAAGAATGCCCAAGTAAAAAAGTATAGCAGAAAGGGCTGCAAAGAAAATAATATTGGGCAGCACCTGGATAGCAAAAACATAGCCCCAGGGTTCTTTAACAGTTGAAAGTGGTGCAAATAGAAAATCTGTACCCGCATGACTAATATTCACAAGGTCAACAAATACACCTGAAATGGATTGCAGTATGATTCTAAAGACATCCGCCGGGCACAGCTTAATATAAACGAATAGCGTTATAACCGCAGCAGAAAACAGGATATTCCACTTCATGAGTTCTGCATTTCGTTTACCCATTTGAATGGCAATGCCAACAACACCAATGATACTTAAGAACATGGCAAGGCGGGACCAGTTACCAAAAACCTGTGGCGCTAATAATATGCTGAATACAAATAATGCCTGCCAAACGAGCGAATAGGAGAGATCGTGTCGATTTGAGATTACAGGCGATATATTATCTTTTTGGGTATTATTTAATTTTCTGAAAATGGTAAAAACCAGTACAATACCGAAAAACATCCAAAATACCGGTTGTCCGAAGGCTGTTGTATGAAGTACCCCCATGGCGAACATCACTTGTGCAAGAATACCAAAGAGTACAAGTTTCCAGTTAATAGCAGCGCGATTGGTACTAAGCAGGTAGCAGATAAAAACAAGAAATGCCATTCCAAGGGTACCGCGGCCCAGGTTTGTGAGGACAAGATTCATTCTGGTATTGTATGAATTTTCTAAACAATGTTATACAATATATTTTGAATGAAATCAATAAAACAAAGAGGCTGCCCCAAAAGCAGGAGACAGCCTCTTAAAAGAATACATTAACTATTTAGGACATGTGCGATTCTATCTTTTTTACAAAATTGGACTTTGGTTGTGCACCAACCAGTTTATCTACAACTTGTCCGTCTTTGATGAACAGAATAGCTGGAATGCTGGTGATGCCGTAGTTCATGCTTAATTGCGGATTTTCATCAACGTTTACCTTTCCGATGTTCACTTTTCCTTCATATTCTTTTGATAATTCTTCAATAACAGGTCCTATTGCGCGACAGGGACCGCACCATTCTGCCCAAAAGTCAATTACGGTAAGTTTATCTGAACTTAATACTTCATTCTGAAAATTAGTGTCTGTGAATGCTTTTGCCATAATATAACAGTTTTATAGTTGAAACTTTAATTTCCGTCTGCAAATATAAATCCAACATTCTTTTTATGCTGTGTTGGCAGTTTCCCAGGGATTTATGGTGTATAGTTTACAGTTTGTGACTTTCTGACAAAAAAAAATAACCATTACCTAAACTGTTGTCACACTTACGCTTACTTCCGGAGTTTTGTTCAGGTATTCAATCATTTCATGGTTCATTTCAAAACCGATTTCCAATGAAGAAAGGCTGATCTTCAGATTTTCCTTTGGTTCTGTAACCACCACCTTTAGACCGGCTTTGCCTGGATGAAAGCGAAGATTCTGCTCCAGAAAATCAATTACGTTTGACTGCAGACTTCTAACATCCATTTCGAGTACCAGTTGACGAAGCAGCATGCTTTTGGCATTTTCTGCCAATGTTATACCTGAAATGCTGAATTCCAATTCGTTACGGTACTTATGTTTATTAAAAGTTCCGGTAATGAAAAGTGTCTGGCCTTGCTGTAAGTAATTACTAAAACGGATATAGTTGTCGCCGAAAAGGGTGATCTCTGATTTGCCCGAATAATCCTCAACTGTAAAAATGCCGAACTTATTGCCTTGCTTAGAAATGCGGTGATTAGCTCCGGACACCAGGCAAAGCAGCTTCATTGTTTTACCTGCCAAGTTGGGTGAATTGGCATCTTTGATTTCATTGAATTCTGATAATGTGTTTATGCCATAATGCTTGATCTCAAATTTGTAATGATCCAGTGGGTGGCCACTGAGATAGATACCTGTGATTTCCTTTTCCTTATCTAACTGTTCAGTTAAAGGCCAGGGTGGACAAACGGCTATGACCGGAGGCTTGATTTCCATTACTGTTGGCATATCTCCAAATAAGGTATTGGCTGCAGAAGTGGCTTCAGCTTGTACCATGTTGCCATACCTGATGATTTTTTCGAGTCCTGTAACTGATTCATTCTCAGCTATACAGAAGTACTGAGCACGGTGCAGTTCTGTAAAACAGTCAAAACCACCAGCAAGCGCCAAACTTTCTAGTGTTTTTTTGTTTACAGTGCGCTGGTTCACACGGCGAATAAAATCGTAAATATTTTTATAGGGTCCACCTTTCAACCTTTCCTCAATAATGCTTTCTACTGCGGCTTCGCCTACACCTTTTAAACCGCCGAGACCAAAACGGATCTCACCCTTTGAGTTAACTGCAAAGCCTTTCAGTGATTCATTTATATCTGGTCCCAACACTTTAATGCCCATTTTCTTACATTCTTCCATAAAGAAGGTAAGCTTTTCAATGGCATTGGCGTTGTTCAGTACCGCCGACATGTATTCACCAGGGTAGTGGGCTTTTAAAAAGGCGGTTTGGTAAGCGACGAAAGCATAACAGGTAGAGTGTGATTTGTTGAAAGCATATTGTGCAAACGCCTCCCAGTCGGTCCAGATCTTTTCAAGTTTATCCTTTGGGTGACCTTTGGCCATGGCACCCTCAACAAACTTGCCTTTCATCTTATCCAGTGTCTTCCGGTCTTTTTTACCCATTGCCTTACGCAATACGTCCGCATCTCCCTTGCTGAAACCGGCCAGTTTTTGAGCCAGTAGCATCACCTGCTCCTGGTATACAGTAATACCATAAGTTTCTTCAAGGTATTCGGCCATTTCCGGGAGGTCATAACTTACTTCTTCACGGCCATGCTTACGGTCTACATATTGTGGAATGTAGGCCATTGGACCAGGGCGGTACAAGGCGTTCATGGCAATAAGGTCGGCAAACTGGTCAGGCTTCAGCTCTTTCAGATACTTCTGCATGCCAGGACTTTCAAACTGGAATGTTCCTATAGTTTCACCGCGCTGATAGAGTTCATAAGTTTTTTCATCATTCAGGGGTATGTTGTCAATTTCGATTTCCCTGCTGTGGTTCTGCTTGATCATTTCCAGGGCATTCTTGATGATGGTTAGGGTCTTTAAACCCAAAAAGTCCATCTTGATAACGCCTGCATCTTCAATGATCTTACCTTCAATCTGCGTTACCAACAAGTCAGAATCCTTAGCTGTGCAAACCGGGATAATATTCATCAGATCGTCCGGTGCAATGATGATACCTGCAGCATGGATGCCGGTATTCCGCACAGAACCTTCCAGGCGTTCGGCTTCATGCAATACTGAACTACGCAGATCCTCGCCATTATAAATGGCTCGCAATTGCTTTACATTTTCCAGGTCATCTGCGCCTAAGCCTTCTTTTTCTTCCAGCGATTTTTCACCATCTTTTGAAGTCAAAGGTGCATGAAGTACTCTATCCAATTCAATACCTGGTTTGTCAGGTACCAACTTGGCCAGTCCGTTTGACTCCACCAATGGAAGGTCCATTACACGGGCAACATCCTTGATACTCATTTTAGCAGCCATCGTACCATAGGTAACAATTTGCGCTACTTGGTTGCGTCCGTATTTTTTTACTACATAGTCAATTACTTTTTGACGGCCTTCATCATCAAAGTCCGTATCAATATCAGGCATTGACTTACGGTCAGGATTGAGAAAACGCTCAAACAGCAGTTTGTACTTGATAGGGTCGATATTGGTAATGCCAATACAGTAAGCCACGGCAGATCCTGCCGCCGAACCACGTCCTGGTCCCACAAATACACCCAGATCCCGTCCGGCTTTGATAAAGTCAGACACGATCAGGAAGTAACCAGCAAAACCCATTGTTTTGATGGTGAATAGCTCAAAGTCAAGCCGCTCCTGAACATCTGGGGTAATTTCCCCATAACGCTCTTTTGCACCTTCATAGGTGAGGTGCCGCAGGTATTCCCATTGGTTTAAGTTGCTGTCATTATGGGTTTGAAATTCTTTGGGTATAGGAAAGGCCGGCAGAAGAATGTCCTTTTTCAGGTTCAATACTTCTACACGGTCCACGATCATATTGGTATTATCTATTGCCTCCGGAACATCTTTGAAGAGCTCACTCATCTCTTCTGAGCTTTTAAAGTAAAACTGATCGTTCGGAAACTTAAAGCGTCTGTTCTTGATGTTGGAATCATCGTTTACAAAGTCGTCAAAGCCCGGAGTGCTTTGTTTTTCTCCTGTATTGATACACAAAAGAATATCGTGGGCGTTGTAATCATCGCGGTCCGTATAATGGCTGTCGTTCGTAGCAATAACTGGGACGTTATATTTTTTGGCAAACTTTAGCAGGGTTTGGTTGATGATCTCCTGCTCTTTCAGATTATGTCGCTGTAACTCAATAAAATAATCCTCTCCAAATATATCCAGCCACCATTTGAATTCCTGTTCGGCTTTTTCTTCGCTTTCGTGCAAAATGGTTTGTGGAACATATGCCCCTATACAACATGTTGTAGCTATTAGGCCTTCATGGTACTTTTCAATGAGTTCTTTATCAACACGGGGGTATTTGCTGTATAACCCTTCTGTATAACCTAGTGAAGTAAGCTTGATCAGATTTTGATAACCAACGCTATTTTTTGCCAATAACACTTGGTGGTAGCGTTCGTCTTTTTGATCCTTGGTAAATGTTTTGCGGGTACGGTCTGCTACCACATAAAACTCACAACCAACTACAGGTTTCACTTTCAGACTGCCGTCATCGTTTTTGTGCTTGTAAGCTTCAGAAACAAATTCAAAGGCGCCAAACATATTACCGTGATCGGTAATAGCCAGGGCGGGCATGTTGTTTTTAATAGCCTTTTTATATAGTGACTGGATAGACGCTGCACCATCCAGCAAAGAGTATTGAGTATGAACGTGTAAGTGAGAAAATTTCATTTTTGTTAACCTTTCTTAGTCGTATCCGACAAATTGATTATTTTTAGATCTCACGATCATGATTATATCCTAGCTAAAAGCTTGCAATTTAAGACTGTAGTTGTTAAAAGTTGTTAACAAAAAACGCCCATACTAATCCACAATCTCTGGACGATATGATCTATTTTTGCGCCCATCTGATTTAATCCTAAAAAAAACTCATGGTAAAAACCCTAATTATTTCATTCAGTTTGCTGGGATTAGCCGGTTTTAGCCGTGTGTCCGCACAAAAATCCAAACAAAGTACCTCACAAGCTTCTAAACCAGAGGTTAAATTTTTAAATGATATTCTGTTTGAACTTCCTGTGCCTCCGCCGGAAAAAATTGCTAAAGCCTCTCAGCCTGTTTCTGAATCAATAAAAAGTGAAACCAAAGTTGTTTCTTCTATTGAAAATATATCGCAGCTTCAATTTAAATATGCCATTTTGCTCGATGCCGAGGTAGAGCAGATTCAGAATATTGGTCTATTTCAAAATATAGATTATTGGCTCGGTACCCGTTATCGTTTTGGTGGCACTACAAAAAATGGTATAGACTGTTCGGCCTTTGTTCAAGTGCTTTTCTCTTCTCATTATAAAATAGGAATGCCACGTACTGCTCATGAACAATATGATGCTACCATCAGGATTTCAAGAGAAGAGTTGCAAGAAGGAGACCTTATTTTCTTTAATACCAGAGGCGGTGTATCACACGTAGGTATTTATCTTCAAAATAACAAGTTCGTACATGCCTCTACATCAGAAGGTGTTACCATTACGAACATGGACGACAGCTATTGGGGTAAACGGATTATTGGGTATGGTCGTTATGTAAAACAAGAAAGCAATACACTTGCAATGGCCAAGTGATAAACTAGTTATTTTATTTCCTGATTTTTCTTTTTACTTCCTGCCAGAAGTGTAGGACGTCTGGAGAAAGTTTGAGGAGTATGGCCCCTGATACAAACAGGATCAGGTACAATATGCTACGGGCAATGATCCACTGCAAACCCCTGTAGGCATCAAACAGCCAGAAACAAATCACATAGCATCCTGCAGCCAATAAAATTGTGTACAAGCTTTTGGCTGTAAAGGGTTGTAAATTAAATTTCTTCAACAAAAAAAGATAGCGGATAAAATTGTAAACAGTAAATGAAATCAAATTGGAAATGGCTGGTCCAATAATGCCTAATTGTTTGGTTAGAAAGTAGTTCAATGGCAAAGAAAAACCCAGCAAAACCAGGCTTGAGATGAACTCAAAGCGCCAGTAGGTTGAGGTGCCAATGATCTGGCTGTTAAGTCCGGTGCCCATATCGACAATGCAATACAGCCCCATAAACAGAAAAACATGTTTGGCTTGCAGATAGTCCTGCTGCAAACGAAAGGTGAAAATACCGTCTTCAAAATTTAGCCAGATCAAACAAAACATGGCTGTAGAAAATACAAGTTGATTGATGGAGGAGCGGTGATATATTTGATCAATCTTATTCATGTCCTTATCCCGCCAAGCCTGTGAAAGGGGCCCAATAGAGGCTGAGATGATACTGCGTTGTGGCGCCTGTATCAAGCTGCTTATGAACTGACCCAGCGTAAAAACGGCGGCATGTGACAATCCATTAGGCAATACCGCTGCAATTACAAGGTTATCAAAGACCCGGGCCAGGTTGGTGACCAGTCCTCCAGTCCAGGTCAGTGAACAGATAGCCACTATTTTATTAAAGAATCTTTTGCTTACCTGGCTAATTCTGAATACAAGTTTGGCTTTTTTGGAAAGCACGATATAGGAAAATAACACCAATGCAATAAACAAATAGTTGCCAGAATAAATTTTTATAAATGTATCAAAGTTGGTAATGATTCCAAATACGAAGGCTAAGATCAGAGAAGTTGTGAACATTCTGAATAAAACCTCTCTCAAGAAAGTGGTAAAAACCGCTTTTCTAATTTGCCAGCCATAAGCTTCAAGAGCTGAGTACATGGTAAGGCCAAAGCCAAAAAGATACAACCAATTGTAGTATACCTGGAGATCCGGGGCGTTGCTGAATCTTTCTGTGATAATATCCTTGAATGCAAATCCAAAGACAATGACAAACAAAAAACCTATGCTGCTCAAAACCAAACCCAGGGCGAGCATGTCATTGTTTTGGCGGTTCAGCCTGGCGTGGTAATAAGGATAAAACTTGCTGATGAAGGCAGGCATTCCCAGGCTAGCTGTGGAATACATAACATTAGCAATGGCAATGAAGGTAGCAGTTAAGCCATACTGTTGGGTTGTAAAGCCGCCGCCTTCCCTGGTAAATAAATAGGTGTTTAAAAAGCCCAGCGCAAAGCCAAAATAAATAATAAAAGAAGAAATGATACTTTGCTTACGGATGGTACTCATGCAGTAAAAGTAAGTTAGAACTATGATTAAGGCCTTTTCACAGTTATATAAAAGTTTTTATCCACTTTAAGTTCCTTTGCCAGATTTGCACCTGTTTTTAGTTTCTGCCATTCAGTTGTGGGGGATATCCATTGGCCATTGGCCAGTTTGACCGGCATATCAAAACCTGAAATGCAGTTACTCCATTTATATTTAACGGAGGAGCCATCCACTTTTAGTTCTAAAACAGGTATCTGCGTAGTGCGCAAATATTGGTCAAATAGCTTGGACAAGTTTTTTCCACTCTTAATACTAACATAGTCTTCGACCTGTTTCGATGTAACGGTTTGATGGTAAAATTCCTGGTTCAGTCCTCTTAATATAGCTTTGAATTTATTGTCATCATTTATAATTTGCCGGATGGTATGCACCAGGTTGGCTCCTTTGTAATACATATCTCCACTGCCTTCCTGATTTACTCCATATTGCCCGATCAAGGGTCTATCATTCAGGATGTTTTTTCTTAAACCTTGTACATAGGTATTACCGGCTTCCTTGCCATAATAAAATTCAGTGAACAATGTTTCCGAATAATCAGTAAATGCTTCGTGTACCCACATGTCGGCAATATCTTTAGTGGTAATGCTATTCCCAAACCATTCATGTCCGCTTTCATGCACAATAATATAATCCCATTTTAATCCCCAGCCTGTTCCGGAAAGATCCTGTCCCCTGTATCCATTAACAAACAAGTTGCCGTATGCTACGGCACTTTGGTGTTCCATTCCAATATGCGGAGATTCTACCAGTTTATATCCGTCTTTATAAAAAGGGTAGGGGCCAAACCAATATTCAAGGGCTTTCAAAGTTTGTGCTCCCTGTTTAAATTGCTTCCTGGCCTTGGATTCATTATAATCCAGAACCCAATAATTACATGATAGTGGTCCTTTTTCTCCCTGAAATATTTCATTCCAATGGATATACTTGCCAATATAAGGTACGATATTATAATTGTTGATTGGGTTACTGACTTTCCATTTATAAGTGATCATGCCCTTGCTATAGCTTTTTTGCTCTATCAATCTTCCGTTGGCAACAGCTACTAATGTATCTGGTACAGCTATTGAAATTGAAGCACTGTCAGGCTCATCACTCTGATGATCTTTACATGGGAACCAGACAGAAGCTCCTAATCCCTGGCACGCAACTGTCATCCAAGGGCGTCCAAGTTTGTCTTTCGTAAAGATCCAGCCACCGTCCCATGGCGGGTTTTGCGCCAACCTAGGTTTACCATTAAACACAATTGTTATTTTTTCAATGGCACCAGTTTTTAGTTCAGCAGGAAAATAGATGTAATAAACATTTCCATTTCTAATAATTTGTAAATTCTGCTTATTCCAATAAGCCCTTGAAATTTCCATTGGCTGTTGCAGGTCTATTTGCATCATCTGTCCTGGTGAAACTACTTTAAACTGGATTTCATTTTTCCCTTCAATACTCTTATTGATAAAATCTGGCAAGATCCCAATTGAGTAGGAGACCACATCCCACCAGGCTCTTTCAGGAGTAATGCTGCCGCGCAAAGAATCCTGATCTGTAAAGTCATCTTTTTTATTTAAGGGCTGTGCACAGGAAGATTGTACTGTAAATAAAAACCAGAGCAGAAGCAATACAGGAAAAGTTGAAACTTTATAAGAATGAACGATCGGAAGCGTTTTTTTCATGTCTGCAGATTACAGATAAAAGTAAATAGTTCGCTAATTTAGACGCTTGGCCTTTATACAATGTTCAATTCATATAAATATTTCACAATTCTATTTTTTTACCTCCTCTTTTTCACTTCCTGTTACAACAGTCGTAAAGAGCAAGGTAGATTTTTTCGTTATAATGAAATGACGGGAATAGCGTCTCTTGACCCCGCATTTGCCAAGAATCAATCAATAATGTGGCCAGTGCACCAACTGTACAATACTTTGATAGAAGTAGACAGTAATCTGATATTAAGACCATCATTGGCAAGGCATTGGAAAATTTCAGATGACAGGAAAACATATATATTCATATTGAGAGATGATGTTTACTTCCATGACGACGCAGTCTTTCCTAATGAGAAAGGCCGTAAACTGACGGCTCATGACGTTGTATATAGCTTTCAGCGTATCCTCAATCCATTGACTGCCAGCCCTGGCGCTTGGATCTTTAATAACAAGATAGATATATTGGATGGTTTCAAGGCACTAAATGATACGGTGTTTCAGTTAAAGCTAATAAGGCCCTACCAGCCAATTCTTGGAATTCTTTCCATGCAATATTGTTCCATTATTCCCCATGAAGCTGTAGAAAAATATGGCAGCAATTTCCGGCGGCACCCAGTTGGTACAGGTCCTTTCCAATTTGTAGCCTGGGAGGAGGGACAGGCATTGGTATTAAAGAAAAATTTTAACTATTTTGAAAAGGATAGTCAAGGCAATAGGCTTCCTTATTTAGATGGTGTGAAAGTTAGTTTTTATGATAGCAGGGCAACAGAATTTCTACAGTTCAGACAGGGGAAACTTGAGTTTATTAATGATATAGATGCCTCCTTTAAAGATGAAGTATTATCAAAACAAGGTAAACTACGAGAAACCTGGAAAGGCAAGGTAAAGTTGCAGACTCATCCCTATTTAAACACAGAATACCTAGGATTTCTGGTAGACACTTCCAATGCTTTAGTAAAGCAGTCCTCTATCCGTTTTAAGAAATTGCGCCAGGCTATCAATTATGGTTTTGACAGGAAAAAAATGATTCTATATCTACGTAATTCATTAGGGATACCTGCACATTCAGGTTTTGTGCCTGCTGGTTTACCTTCTTTTGATTCAACTAGAGTAAAAGGATATCATTATAATCCAGATTTAGCAAGAAAGCTTATGAAGGAAGCCGGATTTGATTCCAGGAATCCATCACCTGCTATAAAATTGCTTTCTATACCAGCATATGCCGAAATGGCAGATTACATAGCCAAACAGTTAGAAGAGATCGGGATCAATATTGTGGTAGAAATCGTTCAAAAGTCTTTTTTATTAGAAATGACCTCTAATTCCAGAGCTATATTTTTTAGAGGTAGTTGGATTGCGGATTATCCGGATGCAGAAAATTACCTATCCGTTTTTTACTCAAAGAATCCAGCCCCGCCTAACTACACAAGATATAAAAACACCGCTTTTGATGTCCTTTTTGAAAAGGCCTTAGCAGAAACAAACGATTCGGTGAGGTTTGAGCTCTACAGAAAAGCTGATCAGCTAGTTATAGACGATGCCCCTATTGTTCCACTTTGGTATGATGTAGCAGTCAGGCTTGTGCAGCCAAATGTTGAGGGATTTCGTCCTAATGCCTTGAATCTGTTAGAGTTGCGAAGAGTTAAGCTAGAAGAGAAACAATAAGGAGAAGAAGATGTAACCGGTTAGGTTAATGGTGAAGCCTTGTTCATAAACATAGGTTCAAACCCGCGCCTCTTCTTCTCTTTATTTATTTCTCTTCCGCCCTCAAACAGTTACCTATTCTTCATCTTCTTCGTAATAAGCGTCCTCATTGTTGTTATTGTAATGTTTTTCCCACTCTTCAACAGCCACATCTGTTAAACACTCAATAATGTCGTGAATTGGATCACCCTTACGTCTCCAGCCGGTTACCATTTGGTCGTCATAAGTAAAAACATACATGCAGTGATCAGTTTTCATTGTTACCTTGATCAAAGCAATTGCGGAATCTTTTTCTTCCTGGATTAGATAATAACAACCCGGTTCCAGCAAACCATACGAATACATACACATCTCCTCCAAAATTTGGTGGTTTATTAACTCTTACAATAGGTTTAGTTAGAAATTAATGGGTAGTGGGGTTATGGGCATTTCAGCCCTTTCAAATGTTGTAATCCGGGCCAAAATTAGGGTTTTTGCTTTTATTGGCTCAGTGTAAAATCCAAGAAAAAACAAAAAAATAATATTGGATTGATATTCAATTGTTTATGTGCTCATAAAGACAAGTGAAAATCGAAAGATTGGCTAAAAATATTAGTATTTTACCGGGTGGTTTCAGTATATTTGCGCATATTTTCATGGTGCCTATCTGCACCCTCCAAAACAGATTTTTTATGGTTTATTATAAAAAAGAAGGAGAAATAAACCGGGAGATAACCTAAGTTTGGAGCTTAATTTCAATAAACTTTTTTAGAGTAAGGAATTTAAATGGCAGAAGTAAAAAAGCAGTTATTTGATTATACCGAGGATAGTATTAAAAGCCTCGATTGGCGGGAACACATCCGGTTACGCCCAGGTATGTACATTGGTAAATTAGGTGACGGTTCTAGTCCCGATGATGGGATTTATGTATTAGTAAAGGAGGTGATTGATAACTGTATTGATGAATATACGATGGGGTATGGAAAGACAATTGAGATTTCAATTGAAGGCAAGACGGTTACAATACGGGATTATGGCCGGGGTATTCCATTAGGTAAAGTTGTTGATGTAGTAAGTAAGATCAATACCGGGGCTAAATATGATAGTAAGGTCTTTCAAAAAAGTGTTGGTTTGAATGGTGTGGGTACAAAAGCTGTGAACGCCCTAAGCAATTATTTTAAAGTGGCTTCTGTTAGAGAAGGAAAAATCAAAGAAGCTGAATTTGAAAGAGGTATCCTAATTAAGGAATACAAAGAAAAAGGTACTGATCAGAATAATGGTACAATGGTAACTTTTATTCCGGATGATACGGTATTTAAAAATTTCCATTTTATACCAGAGTACCTTGAAAAGCAAATATGGAACTATTGCTTCCTGAATGCAGGTTTGCGGATCATTTTCAATGGGAAATCTTATATCAGTAAAAATGGTTTGCGCGACCTTCTGGAAAGGGAAGTGAATGAAGATGAACGCCGTTATCCTATTATTCATCTGAAAGGCGATGACATTGAAGTGGCTCTGACTCATAACAATGACTATGGTGAGGATTACTACAGCTTTGTGAATGGTCAGCATACTACCCAGGGTGGTACCCACCAGGCAGCTTTCCGTGAAGCATATGTTAAAGTGATCCGGGATTTCTTTAAAAAGGATTACGATGCGTCGGATATCCGTCAAAGTATCGTAGCTGCAGTTTCTGTAAGGGTAGTAGAGCCAGTATTTGAATCCCAGACAAAAACAAAATTAGGCTCTATTAACGTTGATGAAGGAGGGCCTTCCATGCGTCAGTTTATGTTGGATTTCTTATCCCGTGAGCTGGATAACTTTCTGCATAAGAACCAATCCATAGCCGAAGCCCTAAAAAAGCGTATTGAGCAAAGCGAAAGGGAACGGAAAGAACTGGCTGGCATCAAGAAGCTAGCAAATGAACGGGCTAAAAAAGCTAACCTGCACAACCGGAAGCTAAGAGATTGCCGGGTGCATTTGAATGATGAACCACCCGTGAAGGGTAAAGAAGCTTTTTTTGCTTTGCAAAAAGAGTCTACTATATTTATTACGGAGGGTGATTCTGCGAGTGGTTCCATAACTAAAGCCAGAAATGTAGAAACACAAGCCGTGTTTAGCCTGAGAGGTAAACCCTTGAACTGTTTTAGCCTTACCAAAAAGGTGGTTTATGAAAATGAAGAATTGAACCTTTTGCAACACGCTTTGAATATAGAGGAAGGTTTGGACGGTTTGCGTTATAATAGAATTGTAATTGCAACCGATGCCGACGTTGACGGTATGCACATTCGATTGTTGGTAATGACATTCTTCTTGCAATTTTTCCCTGACCTTGTAAAAAAGGACCACGTATATATTTTGGAAACTCCTTTATTCAGGGTTAGAAATAAACAAGAGACCATATATTGCTATTCAGAACAGGAAAAGCAGAAGGCTATTAAGAAATTAGGCGGCAAGCCGGAAATTACCCGCTTTAAAGGTTTAGGTGAAATTTCGCCGGATGAGTTTGGTAGATTCATTGGAGATGAAATGCGTCTCCAGCCAGTAATTCTTGAACATGGCGATCATATCCAGCATCTACTGGAATATTATATGGGTAAAAATACGCAGGAGCGCCAAGAATTTATCATTAATAACTTGAAAGTAGAATTGGATACGGCAGATTTAACGCAGTAATCCATTTTAAACAGTGCGTAAGTACTTTGTACTAAGGGCAGAGACCTTACGCCATTATTGTTGAGGTAAAAATTTATTTAAAATTGGCTGTTCGTAAGATTGAAAGCTGGGAACATACAGAAGCGATAACTCTCCTCCACATTGTTTTTCAGGAAGCTGATATTGAAGTGCTAAAGAAAGCCATGGAGCTTGATGAAAGCCTGCAGGGGGAAGTACTGATTATTCGTGATGATTATGCCGTTGGCCCCATTGAAAAATTAGATGAGGCAGAAGGCTGGCAGCGACGTAGAGATTGGTGGAAGGAATTACTGACTTATTCTCCTTACGGTGACATTACTGATATGGTCAATGATCGTTTAACTGTGCATAACTTGAAAAAACAGTTGGATGAAGATACATTACTAAGGGTGTGGATCTGGATGGGGCAAAACCAGCACGATGTATGCGGATACTATTGGTTGATCTCACAATTAAAAGAGTATCAGGGTAGGATCTTTGTTTTATATATGAACAACCTTCCTTTTATAAATGAAAAGGGTTCTATTTTTTATCCGACAACTATACACGAAATTTTACCTAAAGAATTTTTGAAAGCCAAAAAACTAAACCGGCAGGTTACTCTAAGCGAGTTTGAAGTTGATCCCGATGAATGGAATCGCTTGTGTAATGAAAATGCAATGGTGCGGATATTGGAAGGAGGGAAGAAGATTGAGAGCAATGGGGCTGAATTTTACGATCAGGAGATACAAAAATACTTAACATCCGAGTGGCAAAAAGGTAATCGGTTCATGCACCATCTTTTAGGTAAGATGAAAATCAAGACCGGCGATGTTTTTTTGCTTTGGCGTATGAAAGTACTGGCTGAAGGAGGTAAACTGGAAATTAATGGTGAACCTGCGAAAGGGTGGAAGGAATTTGAGGTGAAGGTGAAAAAAGAAAATTCAGAAACGATTCAGGCAAATCCAATTGTATAATGCAAAACTTATTAAAAGAGCTTTTTGAGGCAAACGTTTTAAGATTTGGCGATAGATTGGCTATTGAAGCCGGTGATCAAAAGCTTACTTATAATGATTTAGCAAGATTGGTAAATGCATTAGCAAAAATAATTTGCCAGAATGATATTAAAAATAAGGCAATCATAGTTTTAAATGACCATTCCATATTTTCTTATGCAAGTATTTTGGCTATAAATTTTACAGGCAATACAGTTTTACCTCTTGAACCAAAATGGCCCAGGAAAAGAATTCTGGATATTACTGATAAAGTAAAACCTGCAGGTATAATTATTTCACATCCTACTGATGAAATAATTAGTGGTCTAAATGAAAGCAATGTTCTGCAGCATTTGTACATATTTGATGCATCTGACTTAAGATTGGTTTCCGAGCCAAAAAAGACAGGAGAATATACTAATTATTTGAATATAGTATATATCATTTCTACTTCTGGAAGTACAGGTATTCCAAAGTGTGTACCTGTTAAACTAGAGGGTATCAATGCTTTTATTAGCTATTTTCAGGAACAGTTTGACTTCAATGAACAAGATCGTTTTTTACAGGTTTTTGACATCACATTTGATGTGGCTTACTTTTCATTTTTAATCCCCTTGTGCTCTGGTGCTTGTTGCTGTGTTTTAACACAAAACAAAGGTATACCTAAATATTTCTCAATTATTGACGATTTGAGAAATCGAAAGATCACAGTTTTAAGCATGGTGTCAACAGTACTACATTTCATAAAAAGGTATATCAAACAAAATCCTTTACTTTCTGTACGCCATAGTATTTTAACAGGAGATGTTTTATATCATTCTGAAGCTTTAGAATGGCAGCGATTTGTTCCCAACGCGCAATTATATAACTTTTATGGCCCAACAGAAATCACCATTTTTTGCACAAAATATAATTGGCGGGTTGATTTCGCTGAAAGAGAATCTGTGAATGACTTGGTTCCTATTGGCTATCCCTTTCCTGGAATGATTTATAAAATAATTAATGAAAATAACAGGGAAGTGCTTACTGGTGAACCTGGAGAACTGGCTATCAGCAGTATTCAGGTTGTAGATGGTTATATTGGCGGAGAACATGAGGATAAATTCTATATAGAAGAAGAAAATGGTCAACAAATAAAATACTACAAGACAGGTGATCTGGTTTCAGTTAATGAAGTTGGGAACTTGTATTTACACGGTAGAAAAGACCATCAAGTTAAAATTAACGGGTATCGTATAGAATTGGAAGAAGTGCAATCTGCTGTGCAACAAGTAACAGCTCAAAAAACAGTTATTTTAAAAATGGAAGTAAATCATTCCACTTACCTGCGAGCTGTGATAGAAGGAATGATACAAGATGTTAAAGAAATTCGGATAAAGTTAGAGGAGTTACTTCCTGAATATATGATTCCTGCTGAATTTGTATTTATTCCAGAACTTCCTGTTAATGAAAATGGGAAACTAAATAAAATACTCTTGCAAAATATATAGAATGAAACCAAAAGAAGTAATCCTAGAAGAATTGAACAAAGTATTTCTTTCTGTTTTCAAAAAGGAGACAATTGTTATAAAATCTGAAACAACTGCAGATGACATTAAAGAGTGGAACTCACTTACACATATGCAATTAATAGATGCTGTAGAGCAGTATTTCAACTGTGCTTTTAGTTTTAATGAGGTAATGAGCTTTAGAAATGTAGGGGATATGGTGAACGCAATATCAATTAAAATTTCATAATGGTATTCTCTTCAATTTACTTCTTGTTTTTTCTATTAACGGTTGTAGCTTTATTTTATTCTGTTCCCTCTGCCCGTTTGCAACGAATGGTTTTGATACTTGGGAGTATAACATTTGTTGCATTTTTCAATTGGGTATCAGTTATTGTCCTACTATTGATAATAACTTCCAATTTCTATTTGTTGCGTAAATTAACTGTGACTAGCGGCATTGTTCAAAAACGGTTATATTACTCAGCTATCGTTCTGAATATAGGATTACTTTTTATTTATAAGTTATTACAGGAGGTGATTTCCGATTCGGGTATTAGAGTGATACAAGGCTTTGATAACGATAAATGGATAATATTAGGTTTAGGATTTTACACTCTACAGATATTATCTTATTATTTTGAAGCTTTTAAAGCAAAAATATCTTTTAAAGATCGCTTTTCAGACTTTTTCATTTCTATAGCTTTTTTTGCCAAATTACCTTCTGGTCCTATTTTGAATTATAGGCAGTCAATTATTTTACCGATAAATAAAAAATTACTACTTGAGGAAGAAAATATTGCTTATGGAATTCAAAGGGTTTTGCTAGGTTTATTTAAAAAGATTGCATTGGCCGATCGTCTTTTACCCTATGTAAGTAATGTATTTGATGAGCATCTTTATATTAATGGACTCTTGATTTATTTAAGTCCATTTTTGTTTACAATGCAATTATATTTTGATTTTTCGGGTTATATTGATATAGCGATTGGAAGTGCCCGTTTGTTTGGTATTAAGTTGCCGGAGAATTTTAATTTGCCACTTCGTGCTCAGTCAATTGCGCAGTTTTGGAGACGCTGGCATATTACACTGGTAAATTGGCTAACTTCTTATGTTTTTTATCCACTTTCTTTTCGGTATCGCAAATTGGGAAAGAAGGGATTGGCAATTGCTGTTATTGTTACATTTCTGGTAAGTGCAGCTTGGCATGGGCTAGCATTAACTTTTTTTGTATGGGCGCTTTGTCATTTTCTTTATATTATTTTAGAAAGTTTATGGTTAAATAAAAGGCACACGGTAGATCAGAAAGGGGGCTTGGGTAAGATTGTTTCTATTGTGTTGGTTTGGCACCTAGTAGCATTAGGTAATTTCTTTTTCCGGTTACATTCCCTGCAGGACGCTAAGAGAATATTTTGGGATTTTTACCATCTTCCTTTTTTATACAATGATGGCTTAAGTTTTAAAACATGGTTGATCAATGGCGGGCAAGATATTGAAAATGAATTTAATTTCCGTCTTACCTTGGCATTGTGTTTTGGTTTTTTAATTTTAGAAAAAAAAATCAATCAATTTGCTATTTCAGAAAAATATCGCGTAACATATGGAGCGGTAATGCTGGTGCTTCTGGCTGTTTTTGGTATGTTTAACACTGGCCAACGCTTTATCTATATGCAATTTTAAGTTTATGAAAGTTTTGACTAAAATAGCGTTGTCATTAGTTTTGGCGGCAGGTTTGCTAATACTGCTTGCCCAAATTTTTACATTTGGTATACAAAACAATCGTAATTTTAAGATAAGTTTTATTCGTACTAATCCTATTAATGCAGAACTTCTAATTCATGGTACTTGTCAGAGCGAATTAAGTATAGATCCTTCTATTCTTCAAAAAAATCTGCATTTAAAAGCATATAATTTGTCAACAAATCATTCGAATTATGCAGAAAATTACTTATTCTTAAGAGAATACTTGAAATATCAGAAAAAGCCAAAAGCAGTACTTTTATATGCAAGTCCAGATTCATTTGCAGAAAACGGTACAAATATTTTTAACTCTTTCCGGTTTTCAGCATTAATGCAGGATGAGGTTGTGAAATCAACAATAAAAGATTTTGACGCTAATTATGTGCAAACTTCAAAGATTCCCTTTCTACAATATTCATATTATAGCAATTTTCTTTTCTACTCATCACTTAGCGGTTACTTAGATATTATCGCTAGACGTAGGATTCCATTATATGCAAATGGATTTGTGCAACCCAGTTTTAGTTGGATGCAAAAGGAATGTTTTAAAGAATCAGGTCCTGCCACTGGAATATTTATCTGGTCACCTCTGATGGAAAAGTATTTTTTAAAAATTATTTATATGCTACAAAAGCAGGGTATTCAAATATTAGTTTATGAGGGTCCGATATACTATCAATCCCGAAAAAAATACAAAAACAGAGATGCTTTTTTTCATAAAATTGATTCCATATGTGCTGCACATCAAGTCCCTTTTCTCAAGTTTGATACACTACGTATGAATTATGATAGGACAAACTTTTTTACTACTCATAATACCACAATTGAAGGGAATAAAATCTTTAATCCTATTCTTTGTAAAATTTTAAAAGATACATTACACGCAATTAAACAAAATAATACAATTAAACCAGTATATTGATTAAAATGAGCACTACGAAAAACAAAAACTTTGAACACGTTCAAACTGACCATGGTATCAATGGCCAGTATAAAACATGGTTTCTTGATTATGCATCATATGTAATTCTTGAACGGGCTGTACCAGCCGTAGAGGATGGTTTGAAACCAGTACAGCGCCGCATTCTTCATGCCATGAAAGAAATGGATGACGGCCGATTCAACAAAGTGGCCAATATAATTGGTCAAACCATGCAATATCATCCGCATGGCGATGCCTCTATAGGTGATGCGCTGGTAAATATGGGTCAGAAGGATTTACTGATTGATACTCAGGGTAACTGGGGTGACGTACGCACAGGTGACGATGCCGCTGCAGCGCGTTACATTGAAGGGCGCCTAAGCAGGTTTGCACTTGATATACTTTTCAATCCTAAGACTACTGATTGGCAACTAAGCTATGACGGCCGGAAAAACGAGCCGATCACATTACCTGTAAAGTTTCCTTTGCTGCTAGCGCATGGTGCTGAGGGTATTGCTGTAGGTTTGGCTACTAAAATTCTGCCTCACAATTTTGTAGAACTTTGCGAGGCTGCCATTAAATATCTAAAAGGTAGAAAGTTCGAACTCTATCCTGATTTCCTAACAGGCGCTATGATAGACGTTACCGACTATAACGAAGGTAAACGAGGGGGGCGGGTAAAAGTTCGTGCTCATATCGAAGAGTTCGATAAAAAAACACTACTTATTAAAAGTGTCCCCTATGGAGTAACTACGGCTCAATTAATGGATAGCATTGTAAAAGCCAATGACCAGGGTAAAATTAAAATCAAGAAAGTAACAGATAATACCGCAGCAGAAGTGGAAATTCAAGTTGATCTCGCTCCAGGTATTTCTCCTGATATTACTATAGATGCCCTTTATAAATTCTCGGATTGCGAAATTTCCATTGCACCCAACACTTGTGTGATCATCGATCATAAACCACACTTTGTAAGTGTAAATGAGTTGTTGCGGATCTCTGCAGACAATACTAAAAATCTCCTACAAAGAGAACTGGAAATCAAATTGGCTGAGTTAGGCGAAAAATGGCACTACACATCCCTGGAAAAAATATTCTTTGAAGAAAAGATCTACAAGGAATTGGAAAAGAAACATGAAACATGGGATAAAGTAATTGATGCCATTGGAAAAGCTTTTGTTCCTTTTGCCAAACAATTACGAAGGGCTATTACAAGGGAAGATATATTAAAACTTACTGAAAAGCCAGTACGTCGTATTTACAAGCTGGATATTGATGAATTAAACAATCAGATTAAAGGTTTAGAGACAGAGATGGGCCAGGTGAACTATGATCTGGAACATTTGACAGAATTCACTATTAAATATTTTGATGGACTTTTAAAGAAATATGGTAAAGGCAAAGAGCGCAAAACAGAAATTAAAGTGTTTGAAGTAATTGAAGCCAAACATGTAGCTATTGCTAATACTCGTATTTTTATTAATAGGGCAGAAGGTTTTATCGGAACAAGCTTAAAGAAAGATGAATTTCTTTTGGAATGTTCAGATCTTGACGACATCATAGCTTTTACAAAACGAGGCATCATGAAAGTTGTCAAAGTGCAGGATAAAGTGTTCATTGGTAAAGATATTATTTATGCAGCTGTTTTCCGGAAAGGTGATGATCGTACAACTTACAATATGATCTACACAGATGGTGAAAGTGGGGTGACATTTGCAAAACGCTTTAATGTTACCGGTATCACACGTGATAAGGAATATGACCTTACCAAGGGTAATGACAAGAGTAAGGTGCATTATTTTTCTGTCAATCCTAACGGTGAAGCGGAGGTGATACGCGTAATATTAAGTCCTAATTGCACCGCCCGTAATAAAGAATTCGAATTTTATTTTGAAGAACTTGAAATTAAGAGCCGCAACAGCATTGGTAACCAGGTTACAAAATATCCTGTAAGACAAGTAAAGTTCAAGGAAGCCGGTGTAGCTACATTAGGCAGCATTAAACTTTGGTTCGATGATAAGTTTGGAAGGCTGAATCACGACGGAAAAGGTATTGAATTGGGAGATTTTAGTGCTGAAGACAGGATACTCGTTATCTATACGGACGGATCGTATGAAATCACTGACCAAGAGCTGACACAACGATTCAAACCTGAAGAAGTGTTGCTTGTAGAAAAGTTCGATCCGGAGCGTATTATTACCGCAGTTTATTTTGATAACGACAAAATGCAATACAATGTAAAACGATTCCGTATTGAAACTTCTTCTATGCGCTCTCGCTTTCTATTCATAAAAGAAGGTAAAGGCAATATTTTGGAAGCTGTTTCGACTATGGATGAACCCGTGTTGATCGTTCACCAGGGTAAGGGACCACAGATGCGTAGCACAAAATTCAAGCTAGCTAAAATGGTTGATGTAATGGGATGGAAAGCAGTAGGCGCTAAGTTGATTGATCAAGGTAAGAATATTGCGATGGAGTGGGAAGTAAAAAATGATGGACAACAACCTCAGCTTTTTTAACCGGATTTTGAAATCTTAAAAAACTAATGGCCGCCAACAATTTTACTGCTGGCGGCCATTTTCATTATATTATATGTTTAGTTATTAGTTGTTCTGTATTTCGTGATCAATTTGTAGCAGACGTGTTAGTTACAACAG
>CBKWHA010000064.1:0-24249 GCA_966674115.1 uncultured Chitinophagaceae bacterium | reverse complement strand
AAAACAATAAAAGAAAGCATTTAATATATTTTTTCAAATTGGTTAAGGTTAAAGGGTGACAAGGAAACATAAATTGCAAAATTATACCAAAGTTAGAAGTACGAGGTACGAGGTTAGAGGTACGAGGTAAAGACCTCTTGATGGTTGCGGCTTTCAACGCATATAATACCGTACTACATAATTTAATCTGATATTAAATAGAATTGAGGGGGAAGGGGGAAAAAAGATGGAATGTAAATACTATCGAGGTGAGAAACTGGGGCTGACCAAAAAGCTAGGCTCATAGCCTAATTATTCGGGTAGGTAATGGAGACTATATAACTTTTTGGTTAGTCCCAGGAGAGAAACATTAAAAATACTATTGTGCGGATTTTTTGTTGGCATGCTTTAGTACCATGGCTTCCAGGTAGAAAATAATCTCTTCAGCTATATTTTTGACATGGTCCCCTACCCTTTCCAATTTCCGGATGATGGATACCACATACAAAGTCTGATCAAGATCATCGGGCGCATTTTTCAAATATTCTATTGCGAAGTCATTGGCATTGCGGTTGATGTCGTCCAGGAAGTCATCTTGTTTAAAAACGGAGCGAACAGAAGTAGCATTGTTATTTTCAAAAGCATTGTATGTTTCCTCAAGCATTTTAATAGCCTCATTGAACATTTCAATCACTTTTGTTGCTTCCAGCAGTTGCGGCTTGAACGAGTAATCTGCATTGATCACAAATTTGGCGATCCCTTCGGCAATGTCTGCAATTCTTTCCAGGTTGGAATTTATTTTCAATGAAGCCAGCAAGAAGCGAAGGTCTACGGCAACAGGTGAAAATAAAGCAAGGACATCTTCACAGTCCCTATCTATTTTTAATTCTGCAGCATTCACCCTTTTTTCGATGCTTACTACTTCATGTGCCAGATCTTTATCGAAATTTATTAAAGCCGATAATGTTTTCAAAAGCTGAGAATTCACCAGACTCCACATGCTCATGAGCTCTTCCCTTACTGACTGAAGTTCTATTTCGAGTTGATTCATAGTAGTTTATTGTTTAACTAAATCTTCCGGTTATGTAATTCTGTGTGCGTTCGTCTTTTGGATTTGTGAACAATTCTTTGGTAACGTCGTATTCTACTAACTCACCCAGGTAGAAAAAAGCTGTTTTACTGCTTACCCGTGCGGCCTGTTGCATGTTGTGGGTAACGATGACGAGTGTGTAATTGCTTTTCAGTTCGTGGAGCAACTCCTCAATGCTTGCAGTGGAAATGGGGTCCAAAGCGGAAGTAGGTTCATCCAACAATAAGACCTCTGGTTCCATAGCAATAGCCCTGGCTATACACAAACGCTGTTGCTGTCCACCAGACAGGAAGGTGCCTTTTTTATGAAGTGAATCTTTTACTTCCTTCCATAATGCGGCCCTGGTCAGTGATTGTTCAACTATCCGGTCTTTTTCGCTTTTGGAGAGTTTTAAACCGTTCAGCTTATATCCGGCAATTACATTATCATAAATACTTAGATTAGGAAAGGGATTGGGACGCTGAAATACCATACCTATTTTCAAGCGAACAAAGATGGGATGCATATCATACACGTCTTCGTTATTCAACAGCATCTGCCCATCGCATGTAGCGCCTGGTGTCAGCTCGTGCATGCGGTTAATGCAGCGCAAAAAGGTGGTTTTGCCGCAACCTGAGGGCCCCATTACCGCAATAACGCTGTTCTTCGGAATTTCAATATTCACATTTTTCACCGCATGGTTCGTTCCAAAGTAGGCGTTGAAATTAGAGCTGCTTATAATTGTACTTTCCATTTTTGAGTGATCAGCTTAGTAATAATATTTAATAATAAAATCCAGATCAATAAGATCATAGATGCGCCCCACGCTAAATTGTGCCAATCTTCGTAAGGGCTGGTGGCATAGTTAAAGATCAGCAAAGGTAAGCTTTGCATAGGCTTGGCAATGTTTGTGGTTAGATATGGGTTGCCAAAGGCGGTGAATAACAAAGGAGCTGTTTCGCCAGCTATCCTTGCAACGGATAAGATAGCACCGGACAGGATACCACTAAAACCGCAGGGCACGATCACTCTCAGAATTACCTTATGGTAAGGCAGCCCTAAGGCTAAACCCGCTTCTTTAATGGTAAAAGGTATCAACTTGAGGGTTTCTTCTGTTGACCGGATAATAATCGGTAACATCATAACAGCCAGTGCAACGCTGCCCGAAACAGCCGAAAAGCTGCCGCTGGGTTTTACGATCCAGAAGTAAATAACAATACCAATAACAATAGATGGAACGCCTTGGAGAATGTCTACAGCCAGACGACTCCAATAGGATAATTTGCTGGTTTTGTTTTCGCTCAGGTAAATGCCAGCAAATATGCCTATGGGAATAGCTATAACAGCGGCTACAAAAACAATGATGAGACTACCCACCAGTGCATTGGCAATACCACCGCCAGCTTCTCCAACTGGCTTGGGAGTATGGGTAAGAAAGTCCCAATTGATCTTAGTAATGCCTTCTTTGATCACAAAAAACAAAATTGCGATCAGAGGAATGGCAATCATAAAGGCAAATACAATAATAAGTGCATGAAATAGCTTGCTTTTACCGATACGGTAATTTATTCTAGGATTCAGCTTATTCATTTGTAAAGCGTTTAATGATTCTTTTACCAATCATATTAATTACAACGGTAACCAGGAATAGCACCAGCCCCAGTTCAATAAGAGCTGATAAGTAAACGGTCCTGTCAGCTTCAGTAAATTCATTGGCAATGACGCTCGCCATTGTATTACCCGGAGAAAAAATGCCGTCAGGAATAATACTTGTATTACCAATTACCATGGTAACGGCCATTGTTTCACCCAGGGCTCTGCCAAGGGACAATAAAACCCCGGCAAACATGCCGGACTTAGTGTAAGGCAATACCACATCGCGGATCACTTCATACTGTGTACCTCCTAAAGAATAGGCACCTTCTTTTAAGGAAGAAGGCACCATCTGGATCAACTCGCGCCCCAGGGAAGCTGCATATGGAATGATCATTATGGCCAAGACCAGTGAAGCTGAAAAAATGCCTACGCCATAAGGAGCGACCCCAATGGCTACTTCCAATTTGCGCACCAAAGGCACCAGGGTAACCAAAGCCCAGAAGCCATAAATAACCGAAGGCACCGCAGCAATCAGCTCTACCACATTCTTTAATAAACCTGATAACCAACCGGTTGGCTGGTACTCGCCCAGGTAGACAGCTATAGCAAAGGAAAAAGGAATAGAAATGATCAATGCCAGGAAAGAAGTAAGTAAAGTACCCAGCAAAAAAGGCCAGGCCCCATAAATATCACTTACAGGATCCCAGGTTTTGCCCCACAGGTAATTAAGGCCCAAAGCCTTAATAGAAGGCATGGATTGCACAACAAGAGTTAGAAAAATGCCGGCAACCAAGACCAGCACACTGAGTGCTGTAATGACCAGGGAGCGCCTGAATATGCTTTCCCATCTGATATTGCGGCCTGTATATTTTGTCTTTTTTTCCTTTAAAATTATTTGTCGATTATCGTGCACTAATTGGGAGCTTAATTCCTGCATAATCGTTGTTTGAAGCGAATGAGTAAATGGAGATTTGTGAATATGCAGTAACCGGTTGACAGTTGCCAATTACAAGCAACTGCCAACCGGTTAGTTATCACAATTTTATTATTGCTCATTTAGAATGGGCTTACCATCGTAAGTAGCCGATTTCAATATGTTTTCAGCTACGGTTGAGGCTGATTGTGATAAAGGAGCATAGTGCAGCGGTTCGCAGTACTGCTGTCCCTCGTGAATATTCCACCAAAGCAGCTTAACCAGGTTTTCAGCTTTTTCCTTTGAACGTTTGTTATAGTTCTGCTCTTTATAAATGAGTGCCCATACCAATCCGCTGATAGGATAACCATCAGGAGCTTCTGTATCAGTTAATGAAACTTTTGCATCAGGAGGTAGTTGAATATTACTTGCAGCAGCGGTTGAGGATAGAGTAGGGGTAATGAAGTTACCGGCTTTATTCTGAAGTCTTCCGTAGGCCATTTTGTTTTGCATAGCATAAGCCAATTCGATATAGCCAATAGCTCCAGGAGTTTGCTTAATAAGGCCGGCAACGCCTTCATTGCCTTTGCCGCCTAATCCAACTGGCCAATTAACTGCGGAGCCCTTACCAACCTTGCTGGCCCATTCAGGGCTTACTTTGGTTAAATAAGTAGTAAAGATATTGGTTGTACCACTGCCATCTGAACGGTGTGCAATAATTACTGGCATATCCGGCAGTGAGATTCCTTTATTAACAGATGCTATTTTGGGGTCGTTCCACTTTTTCACCTTGCCTAAAAAGATATCAGAAAGCAAGGAAGGCGTAAACTGGAGTGTATCTTTAACACCAGGCAGGTTATAGCTGATCACTACAGCACCTGAACACATTGGTATGTGTAAAACAGGAACTCCCATTTTTTGTGTTTGCTCCTCGTTCAATGCTGCATCCGAGGCACCAAAATCAACGGTTTTATTGGTCAGTTGTAAAATACCGCCACCGGAACCAATTGACTGATAGTTTACTTTTAAGCCTGTACTGTCATGATACACCGCAAACAGCTTAGAAAAAAGAGGGTAAATAAATGTACTACCAGCGCCTAGTAAAGCATCACCACTTGCAGCATTGCCAGCCATGTCTTTTGGGCTGCTTCCGCTTTCGCCGCTATTACAAGCTGTCAATGCCAGGGCAAAAATACCCATACAAAGTAGAAACGAACGATTGATCAAGGAAATCATATAAGATAATTAATGATGAGAATAAGATAAAATAATTATACCAGCACAGCTAAAAAGGGTGAAAACATAAGGTAGCTGTCTGCATTTTTCCTCAATAATTGGTGTAAAATGCAGATTTATATGGTACATGCCGTTTGAAAAACTAATATTTGCGGTGCAAAAGAACCAATGCAATGTTACCAAATTGTTAAGCGATTATTAACATAATGTTACCCGGTACTTTTGCATCACTTTTTAAAACATAGAATTTTATGGCTTTCTCTTTTATGAAGCTTTTTATGCCTAAGAACACAGTGTTCTATGAATTGTTTGAACAAGTGGCTGATAATGTAGGCATAATGTCAAAACATTTAATCACAGTGATGAATGAGCCGGACTTTGACAAACGCCAGCAAATCATTACCCAAATGGAAGATATCGAACATGCTTCCGACATGCTGACGCACAGCATTTTTACTGAACTGGGCCGCAACTTTATTACTCCTTTTGATCGTGAGGATATCCACTATCTGGCTTCCGCTCTGGATGATATAGCAGATTATATATATGCAACAGCTAAAAAAATCAATTTTTACCGCATCAACCCCAATGATACCGGCATGCAAAAGCTGGCTGAGATCATACACCAAAGCGCTACAGAAGTAAGAAAAGCCGTAGGCGAACTGCGCAACATGAAAAATATGCGGCTTATTACAGAATCATTGGTAAAGATAAACAGCCTTGAAAATCAGGCAGATGATATGTACGACATGAGTATTGAGCGTCTTTTTGCCATGGAGCCCGATGCTAAAGAAGTAATCAAAAAGCGGGAAATCTACCAGGCTATGGAAACGGCTACAGATAAATGCGAAGATGCCGCGAATGTTATTGAATCAATCATTGTAAAATACGCTTAATTAATTAGACAATTTGAGAATTTGAAAATTTGAAAATGAATCTTTAAGGAGAGAGCACATTTTCAAATTTTCAAACTATCTCATTTTCAAATTTTCAAGATGTCTTTTATATTTATTATTATAGGCTTGGCATTAGTCTTTGATTATATTAATGGCTTTCATGATGCGGCCAACTCTATAGCAACTGTTGTATCCACAAAGGTACTCACGCCTTTTCAGGCTGTTTTGTGGGCTGCACTTTTCAACTTTGCAGCCTTTTTTATTTTTAAAGACCATGGTGTAGCCGATACGGTTGCCAAAACAGTTGATCCGGCCAAAATAGAGAAAGCAGGCATGCTGACCGTTGTATTTGCCGGCCTCATTGCTGCTATTGCCTGGAACCTGTTTACATGGTGGTTTGGCATTCCCTCTTCTTCCTCACATACGTTGATCGGCGGTTTTGCAGGGGCAGGTATAGCTGCCGGGGGATGGGATGCCGTCAACTCTGAGCCTATTATTAAAACGGCTTCATTTATATTCCTGGCTCCTTTGGTGGGCATGATCATCGCCTTTATCATCTCTGTTTGGTTTATTTATTCTTTCCGTAATGGACCATGGCCGCGCATTATTTCGCTGGTGGTTATTCTTTTGGTTATCTATTTTTTGTATGCCAATGTAGAAACTGACCCGGGGAAAATTAAGTCGCACTACACATCCTATGTAGGGAAGGTTGTATTTTATTCCAAAAACTTTAAGTGGATACTCCTTGCACTTATATTATTAATAATGGCCGTTTTCACTTTTTGGCTCAACACGCTCAATGCGACCAAAGCCAACACCTGGTTTAAGCGGCTGCAATTAGTATCTTCAGCAGCCTTCAGTATCGGCCATGGTGGTAATGACGCCCAGAAGGTTATGGGTATCATTACTGCAGCCCTAATTGCAAATGGCAATATTTCAAGCTTTGATCAAATGCCAACATGGGTACCCATTGCCTGTTATGCAGCCATTGGTTTAGGAACCATGAGTGGTGGGTGGAAGATAGTGAAAACCATGGGCACCCGCATTACCAAGGTTACTCCATTTGAAGGTGTAGCTGCAGAAACTGCAGGCGCTATTACCTTATTTACCACAGAAGCCTTGAAAATACCTGTAAGTACCACGCATACCATCACTGGCTCAATTATGGGCGTAGGCGCCACCAAACGTTTATCAGCAGTGCGTTGGGGTGTTACGATCAACCTGCTCTGGGCATGGATACTTACCATTCCTGTTAGTGCATTGCTGGCTGCGGGTATATTTTACTTGGTGAGAATGATTATGTAAATAAAAATTTAGTTTTTTTCCGACTTTTGCGGCTCAACACACAATTAGAACATGGCTAAAATCTTAGTAACCGGCGGTTGTGGCTATATTGGCTCTCACACCCTGGTTGACCTTATAGAAAACGGTTTTGATGTGATTTGCGTGGATAATAATTCACGTTCTAATCCGCTCATTTTGAAAGGAGTAGAAGAAATCACAGGTAAAAGCGTTAAGAATTATAAAGTTGATCTTTGCAACTACGATGATACATATGCAATATTCCAGGAGAATACTGATATCGCTGGTATCATTCATTTTGCAGCTTATAAAGCGGTAGGCGAATCGGTTGAAAAGCCCCTGATGTATTTTGAGAACAACCTTGTTTCGCTTATTAATCTATTAAAATGCGTACAGGAATTCAATACGCCCTGGTTCGTATTTTCTTCTTCCTGCACGGTTTATGGCAACCCTGACAATAGTATTGTAACTGAGGAAACACCCACTAAACCGGCAGAGTCGCCTTACGGCTATACTAAGCAAATGGGTGAAGGTATGTTGAGAGATTTTCAGAAAAGCAATCCGCAAACCCAGTGTATTTTGTTGCGTTATTTTAATCCTGTTGGAGCGCATCCTTCTATTCTCATCGGAGAGTTACCAATAGGCAAGCCCCAAAACCTGGTACCAGCCATTACACAAACAGCGATTGGCAAACTACCTAAGTTGACTGTATTTGGAAACGATTACAACACAAGAGACGGCAGTTGCGTTCGCGACTTCATCCATGTAAGTGATATTGCCAATGCGCACACGCTGGCCATTCAATATTTGCAGGCTGGCAAGAATGAAAGCGGCGTTGAAGTATTTAACCTTGGTACCGGTAACGGTGTGACTGTACTGGAGGCCGTGAAAACTTTTGAAAAAGTTTCTGGTCAGAAGCTGAATTATGAAATAGGTCCCCGCCGTTCTGGTGATGTTGTTTCTATTTATGCCAATAATGACAAAGCGAAGAGCAAATTAGGGTGGGATCCCAAATATGGACTTAATGAAATGATGTTGACAGCGTGGCAATGGGAACTGAAGCTAAAGAAAGATGAGCAGATGTTTGGTGAGCCGAAGTCGCAGTTGAACTGATGAGTGATGAGTGATGAGTGATGAGTGATGAGTGAATGAGTAATGAGTTATGAGTTATGGGTGGGGATGGTGAATGAATATATGGAAGCAGGCTTTGGGGCCTGCTTTTTTATTTAAAGATTTTTGAGATTATTTGGATCAACAGGCACTTGATTTGTAAATGGTTGTGCTCCTTGAGTAAATGTTAAAAGCACCAAACATTTATCATTTATTTTATTTGATCATTAAAAAATTACTACTTTTCCAGAAATAAAGCACCATTATCCGTTTATGAAACGTGTTATCAAATATGCGGGCATCAGCTTGCTTACCCTATTGATTCTTGCACTCGTTCTTCCCTTTCTATTCAAAGACAAGATAGTTCAGATATTGAAATCGGAAATCAATAAGAATATTGATGCGAAAGTTGAATTTAAAGATGTGAACTTGTCTTTATTCCGGCACTTTCCCAAGGTGTCTGTAGGATTGGAAGATATCTCCATAGTTGGCAACAATGAATTTGCAAAGGATACTTTACTAAGCGCAAGCCTGATTGATGCATCCGTAAATATCATGAGTTTAATAAGAGGAAAAGATATAGACGTTTCCGGCGTTTATCTGAATCAGCCAAGAATCCATGCTTTGGTGAATAAGGATGGAATGGCTAATTGGGATATTGCAAAAACAGACAGTACTGCAACAGAAGGAACAGATACGACTTCGTCTTTTTCATTAAACCTAAAAGAGTATGAGATCAATGACGGTTATGTATTTTACAGCGATGAAAGCGCAGGTATGAATGCAGAGATCATTGGGCTGAACCATGAAGGCAGTGGTAATTTCACAGAAGATCTGTTTACGCTTTCTACCAGTACAAAGGCCAGTGCTGCAAGCTTTACATATGCCAATGTTCCTTACCTCGTAAATGCGAATACCGGAATAGATGCCGATATTGAAGTTGATAACAGGACCACCAACTTTTCTTTTCAAAATGCTGATATAACAGTGAATAATTTAAAGCTGGCGGCTGATGGTTTTTTCCGGTTGGTAAATGACAGCACCTATGATATGGACATCAACTTCAATGCTCCATCCAACGAGTTTAAAGATATTCTCTCACTTGTACCAGCCATTTATAAAAATGACTTTGATAAACTGAAAACCAGCGGCACGGCTGCTTTTAAAGGATTTGTAAAGGGTACTTACAGCCCGCAACAAATACCTGCTTATCAAGTGGACCTGGGTATAAAGGATGGTTTTTTTCAATATCCCGATCTGCCACAGCCGGTAAAGAACATCCAACTTACAGCACATGTAGCTAATCCTGATGGTGTTACAGATCACACAGTTGTTGACATTACTAAAGGCCATTTAGAGATGGGTAATGAGCCTTTTGACTTCCGCTTACTGTTTAAAAATCCTGAAACAAGTCGTTACATTGATGCGGTTGTAAAGGGGAAGCTGAACCTTGCAGATCTTACAAAATTTGTGAAGTTGGATGCAGCCACCAAACTGGCCGGACTGTTATGGGCCGATATTTTTGCAAAAGGAAATCTTTCTGCTATAGAACAACAAAAAGGAGCTTTTACTGCCGGTGGATTCCTGGATGTACGCAACCTGTATTATGCGTCTAAAGATTTTCCTCAACCTGTTCAGAACGGCAACTTCAAAATTCAGTTAGAAAACAACGGAGGGATAGCAGATGCAACAGTAGTAAACATCACATCCGGACATATAGAAGTAAGCAAAGATCCTATAGACTTTTCTCTCCTGCTTCGCAACCCTGTTTCTACTATTGATTTTAGCGGCAAGGCTAAAGGACGGCTTACATTGGATAATATTAAGCAGTTTGTACAACTTGAACAAGGTACCACCGTCAGTGGCTTATTAGATGCAGACCTCCAGTTTAGTGGTAGTAAAGCTGCTATTGATAAAAAAGCTTATGACCAAATCAGTACAACGGGGATCGTTAATCTGAAAAACACGAGCTATGTTTCTAAAGAATATCCGGAGGGTGTACAACTGAATTATGCGCAATTGAAATTTGATCCCAAGAACGTAGCCCTTAATGGACTGGATGCCCATTTTCAGAAAACTCATTTTACAGCAAATGGAATGCTGAACAACCTGATAGGATATGCGTTGCAAAATGAACCATTGACAGGAACAGTTAACCTGACAGCCGATAAAATGAATCTGAATGACTGGATGGGAACAGACACAACCACTTCAACATCTACAAGCAGTGCCTCCTCAGAGCCTTTTCAGGTACCAGCTAACCTAAACCTTACGCTTAATGCAAAGGCAGATGCCGTTCAATACGATAAGGTTGTTTATAACAATGTAAGAGGAACGTTGTTGCTAAAAGATGAAACCGTGCAATTGCAACAAGTGCAAACAGAAGCCCTGGATGGTACAATTGCATTTAACGGATCATATTCCACAAAGGTCAATAAAACCCAGCCAGATATTTCTATCAACTATGATATCAAAGATGTGGACGTGCAAAAAGCTTTTTTTGCTTATAATACCATGCAGAAGTTAATGCCTATTAGCAAGTTCTTATCCGGCAAGCTAACATCACAGTTAAACATGAATGGAAAACTGAATGGTGATATGATGCCCAACTTTAGCAGTCTTACAGGTAAAGGCAATTTATTACTGATCCAAGGCGTATTAGCTAAATTTCAGCCACTGGAAAAGCTTGCAAGCAGTTTACAGATCAATGAACTTAGAAACATCAGCCTGAAAGATGTAAAGAGCCATATTGAATTTACCAATGGCCAGGTACTGGTAAAACCATTTGATGTGAAAGTAAAAGATATAGATATGCAGATAGGTGGTATGCATGGCTTTGATCAGAGCATCAATTATATTATAGCTATGAAAGTGCCACGGAAATACCTGGGCAGCGGTGGTAATGCACTGGTTAATAACCTGGCTACACAAGCCTCCAACAAAGGCATACCAGTAAATCTTGGCGAGGTAGTAGATCTGAAAGTAAGTATGGGCGGAAGCATAGCAAATCCTCTTATTAAAACTGACTTAAAAGCTGTAGCTGGTGATGCAGCTCAGGATTTAAAGCAACAAGCAGTAAGCTTTGCACAACAGAAAATAGATAGTACCAAACAAACAGTAAAGGATACATTGAACTCTGTAAAAAAACAGGTTGCTAATGATCTTAAGAAAGAATTGAGCAATCAACTTTTTGGTCCGAAAGATTCTGCACAAAAATCAAATGGATTAGATAGCACAAAGCAGAAGGCAGCAGAAACCATTAAGAATACATTTAAGAATGTATTCAAGAAAAAGAAGGCAGATAATGAGTGATGAAAAGAGTAAGTATTAGCACCTAATTTTTATAAAAAATGCTCCGGTTCTGGAGCATTTTTTAACTCATCCTTATACATTTGGCTCCTAAATTTTTAACTAACAGCTATGAGGAAAATTCTCAGTTTGGCCGTCCTGGCCTTAGGCATCAGTGCAGCTCATGCACAAACGTTCAAGCCCTTTAAAGTTGATGTAAGTCTTGGTTACGCTTCCCCTCAGGGTAAAGGCGCTAAAGGCGGTGTTTTGTTCGCAATTGAACCAAAATATGCCGTAATGGACCAACTATCTGTTGGTTTGCGCATGGAGGGTGCTGCTACTGCTAAAGTAACCAGTAAAGACAACGGTGAAGAAGTAACCGGCGATGTAAGCGTCCATGGCTCTTATATCCTAACCGGTGATTATTACTTCACCAACACCAAATGTCGTCCTTTTGCCGGCACAGGTTTGGGTCTTTACCGCAATGCCAGCGCTACCGTTACTTCATCAACAGATGGCGACGAGCTGGATATTCCTGTTTCTAACAAATTTGGTTTCATGCTGCGTGGCGGTATTGAGTTGGGTCACTTCCGCACCGGCCTGGAATACAACTTTGTAAGCGACAAGAATAGCTACCTCGGTTTGAAAGTTGGCGTTTGCATTGGTGGCGGTCGTCTGACTAAGTAAAGCTTTAAAAAAACAAGTATATAAAAGCATCAGCCAAAAGGTTGGTGCTTTTATATTTTAGGTAGCTCAGGACGGACCTATTCTATTCAGACTATTCATGTTACATTTGCGCCATCACTAATTTTACTGAATGCTACTGACAGATCAAAGCGATGCTGAATTATTGATGCTCTTCCGTAACCCGGAAACAAAAGAGCGGGCTTTTACTGCCATTATTAAAAAATACCAGGAAAAGCTCTATTGGCACATACGCCGCATGGTAGTATCGCACGATGATGCCAACGACGTATTGCAAAATGTTTTTATAAGGGTATGGAACGGACTTGAGAATTTCCGTGAGGATGCTCGCCTATACACCTGGCTGTATCGTATTGCCACTAATGAGTGCCTTACCTACCTGGAGAGTCAGAAAAAGCGCTCAGCCGTATCCCTGAGTGACGTGGAAAGCGGTCTAAGTAATAAAATAATGGCTGATAAGCACTTTGACGCCAATAAACTGGAGTGGAAACTACAAATAGCCATACAACAACTACCCGAAAAACAGCGTCTGGTATTCAATCTAAGGTATTACGACGAAATGCCATATGAAGAGATGAGCCGTGTGCTGGAAACTAGTGAAGGTGCCCTGAAAGCGAGTTACCACCACGCCGTGAAAAAAATTGAAGAATATATCAAGAATCATTAAACTTAAGCTACATTCTTGAGTCTTAAAGTACGAGTTATGGATAGCCGGACACACATACAAAGCGAATTGATGGAATTGAACAGCAGTTTACCTTTTAACGTTAAAATGCCCGTTTTTAACGTACCCGAAGGTTATTTTGAAAGCTTTGCTGAAGGTGTACTGGCTAAAATAAAAGGTAAACAAGCTGTTTCATCATCAGACGAGTTGGCTGCCCTGTCGCCACTTTTGGCAGGAATTTCCCGTAAAATGCCTTTTTCGGTACCTGAAAATTACTTTGATGAGGCAACAATGAGCCTCCCCTCTTTGACCCTGGAAGAACCTTTACCTGAGGTATTATCAGGAGCAAGCAAGACCTTGCCGTATAAAGTGCCGGCAGGGTATTTCGAGCAATTACCACAGCAAGTACTGAACAGGGTGGTAAAACCTAAGGCCAAAGTAATCTCCTTTAACCGGGACTGGATGCGCTATGCAGTAGCTGCTGTATTAATTGGCATCGTTGCACTCAGCAGCATTGTATACTTTTCATCCGGAAACAAAGTTGATCCTGTAAAACAACCTGAAGCATGGATCGCTAGAAAGTTAAAAAATGTAAGTAACCAGGAGCTAGAAGAATTTATTAAGGCAGCTTCAGTGTTCAATGGAACAGAGACGGCAAAAAATGAAAAACAGACAAGCCAGGATGTTGAAAAAATGCTGAAAGATGTATCAGATACGGAATTAGATGCCTTTTTAAGCCAGGTCCCTTCTGGTAACGGTGATGATGACTTGTTTATGAATTAAAATGAAAATCATGAAAAATTTTTTATACACAGTTTGTATTTTATTATTGACTGCAACTGTTTCGTTTGCCCAAGACGATGAAAGAGATAGTAAGATCTCTGAACGAATGACAGAATACATTCAACGACGCTTGGGTCTTTCCAAAGCAGAAGCAGAGCGTTTTCAACCTGTATTCCTTAATTATTATAATGACCTGAAAAGAACGACCCGCGAAAATAGAAGTGACAAACTGGTGTTACAACAAAAAGTTACAGAGCTCAGGTTGCGGTACCGCGATCAGTTTAAACCGATTGTTGGAGAAAAGCGGAGTAATGATGTTTTTGCATACGAACGGGACTTTGTAGACGAAGTAAAAAAAATAAGAATGGAGCGCATGCAAAACAGAAATCATAATCTTTCTGATAAAAGATTACGTGGGCCGTTGCAAGAATAGAGTTTTTACTCTATATTTGGCTCTGGTGTTTTTCATAGGTTAGCAACGGCCGGCTCTTTTTAGGGCAGGCCTTTTTTATTACTATGAATTTGCAGGATGTCACTTAAAATAAAATTACCCAGAAAGCCTTATCTGGCTTGACTTTAGCAGTTTATTTCATTAAGATTTTTTTGATATAGGCGATCTGGCCTAAGTGGTAAACGTCGTGCTTTATGACACCATGCAGTAGCTTTCTAAATGTGTAGGTTCTTTCCGGGACAATTTTTTCGAGTAGGGTATCTTGTTGTACTTGTAAAATATTTACTAAATCTTATAAAAACAAAAAGACCACAAACATTTTATAATGTATGTGGTCTACTAATATAAAGATAGGAACCTTTCTATTATTCTTTCAGTCAGAAATATTACTTACTCAGGTACATACTTCTGTCTTTGTACAACTTCCTGAAGTAAGGATCTCTGAGGTCTTTGATGAAACGGATAGCTTCACCTGTTGATTTCATTTCAGGTCCTAACTCCCTGCTAACGCCGGGGAATTTGTTGAAACTGAAAACCGGCTCTTTGATTGCAAAACCATTCAATTTTTTATCAAAGTCAAAGTGTTTCAGCTTCTTCTCACCCATCATTACCTTGGTAGCTACGTTCAGATAAGGAATGCCATATGCTTTTGCAATAAACGGCGTGGTGCGCGAAGCTCTTGGATTGGCCTCAATTACGTACACTTTACCATCTTTAATTGCAAACTGGATGTTGATCAATCCTTTTATGTTTAGTGCGCGGGCTATTTTCTCTGCATAGTATTCCATTGTGGTAACCACCAATGGAGCCAGGTTAAAAGCTGGAAGTACGGCATTACTATCACCGCTATGAATACCGGCAGGTTCAATGTGCTCCATCACACCCATTACGTGGAAGTCTTCACCATCAAAAATGGCATCGATCTCGGCTTCCTGGCAACGGTCCAGGAAATGGTCGATCAATATTTTATTGCCTGGGATGTGTTTTAGCAGGCTTACTACCGCTTTTTCCACTTCTTCATCGTTGATCACTATCCGCATACGCTGACCACCCAATACATAGCTTGGACGCACCAGGACCGGATAGCCTACACGATTGGCTACTTCAACAGCTTCATCAACAGAATAGGCTGTGCCATAATCAGGGTAAGGAATCTCCAGCTCTTTCAGCATATCGCTGAAGCGGCCTCGATCTTCGGCAATGTCCATGCTATCGAAGGAAGTACCAATGATCTTGATCCCTTTCTTGGTCAGGCGCTCGGCTAGTTTCAACGCCGTTTGACCACCCAACTGTACAATAACCCCTTCAGGTTTCTCGTGCTCAATGATCTCCCACAAATGTTCCCAGTAAACCGGCTCGAAATACAGTTTATCGGCCATATCGAAGTCGGTAGAAACAGTTTCAGGGTTGCAGTTCACCATGATGGCTTCATAACCACATTCTTTGATGGCCAGCAAGCCGTGAACACAACAATAGTCAAATTCGATACCCTGGCCGATCCTGTTGGGGCCACTACCCAGAACGATGATCTTCTTTTTATCGGAAACCTTGCTTTCGTTGGCATGGCCTGCCTCGAAAGTAGAGTAGAAGTAAGGAGTTTTCGCTTCGAACTCGGCACTGCAAGTATCTACCATTTTAAACACACGGGTAATACCTGCTGCTTTACGCTTTTCGTATAATTTATCTTCTGTACCGTCGTTCATGATCCGGCAGATCTGCTCATCGCTGAAACCATGTACTTTGGCTTCACGCAGCAGTTCCAACGGTAAATCATCCAGTTTATGTTTGGCGAGCTCTTTTTCCATGTCTACCAATTTCTGGATCTCGTAAATAAACCACCGGTCTATGCCATTGGTTGCTTTTACAATGGTCTTTGCACTTACGCCAAGCATCAGGGCGTCTTTTATACGGAAGATGCGATCCCATTTCGGGGTCTTAATATATTCGATCAACTCTTCGGCGTGCATTTGACTCTTGCCATAATAGCCAAGGCCTACAGCATTATTTTCAAGGCTTTGACAGGCTTTTTGAACGGCCTCTGTAAAGCTACGTCCGATGGCCATCACCTCTCCCACACTTTTCATCTGCAAGCCTAAGGTATCGTTTCCACCTTTGAACTTATCGAAGTTCCAGCGTGGTATTTTCACAATTACATAATCCAGTGCAGGTTCAAAGTAAGCTGATGTTGTTTTTGTAATCTGGTTTTCCAGCTCATCCAGTGTATAGCCAATCGCCAGTTTAGCGGCTATTTTAGCTATCGGATACCCTGTTGCTTTGGATGCCAGGGCCGAAGAACGGCTTACACGAGGGTTGATTTCGATGGCGATGATTTCTTCTGTATCGGGATCTAAGGCGAACTGCACATTACAACCGCCGGCAAAGTTGCCAAGGTCGCGCATCATTCTGATGGCAGTATCCCGCATCAATTGAAAGGCAGAATCGCTTAGTGTCATGGCAGGAGCTACTGTGATAGAGTCGCCGGTATGCACACCCATGGGGTCGAAGTTCTCCACCGTACAGATGATACACACGTTATCAGCAGCATCCCGCAGCAGTTCCAGTTCAAATTCCTTCCACCCTAGTACAGCCTTTTCTACCAACACCTCGTGGATGGGAGAAGCTTCCAAACCACGGGTCAGGGCTTCATCCAACTCGTTCTTATCATGCACGAAGCCACCACCGGTACCACCCAATGTAAAGGATGGACGGATCACTAGCGGGAAGCCAATCTCTTGTGCGTATTCCTTTCCTTCCAGGAAGGAGTTGGCTGTTTTGGCAGGTGCTACTTTTACCCCCAACTGAATCATCCACTGGCGGAATTTTTCACGGTCTTCGGCTTTATCGATGGCTTTGATGTCTACGCCAATCAGCTTCACCCCGTATTTCTCCCAAATACCCAGGTCCTCGGCCTCTTTAGCCAGGTTCAGGGCAGTTTGTCCACCCATGGTGGGCAGCACAGCGTCGATCTGATTTTCTTCCAGGATCTGTTCGATGCTTTCCACGGTAAGTGGCAGGAGGTAAACACGATCCGCCATCATAGGGTCTGTCATAATGGTGGCCGGATTACTGTTAATGAGGATAACTTTAATACCCTCTTCCCGCAGGCTTCTGGCAGCCTGGGTTCCTGAATAATCGAATTCACACGCTTGTCCTATAACAATTGGTCCCGAGCCAATGATGAGGACTGATTTTATAGATGAATCTTTAGGCATAGTCTGTTTGAAGAAAATGGTGCATGGTGAATGGTCAATGGTGAATTCATATTAACATTCACCTCTATATACAAAAAAACCGGACTTTAATCCGGGGTGCAAATGTAGGACAATTGGAGTTTTCAAAATCAGGTCTTTTTGATGAAGTGGCAGGATTAACGATCTAATAAGTAAAATAAAGGGCTGCATCAGGCAGCCCTTATTCCATCGAAGTTCAAAGAGGGGCATTATGCATGTGTATAACCGTCTTTCGCACTTACTTTTTTTGCAAACAGGTCTTTTACGCTTCCGGGAATCTTTTCATCGTAGAATTTCTTTCCTTTTTCTTTCAGTCCATTTACCAGGTCACGTTTTTGCTGTTCGCTCATTTTAGAATATTTATAAAAAGCAAATGCGGCAGCTCCTGCTAAGAGAAGACCACCCAGACCCATACCAGATTTTCTTGTCATAATTTATTTTTTTAATGGTTAAAGAAAGTGTCTCTAAGAAGTATAATAAAATATCATACCGCTTTTGGAATGGCAAATAATGGAATAAAGATTGATGAACTAACTTGCACCTGTTTTTTTAAAGAGAAAGGAAGATCGAATGAATTGGATGAAACCGGCTCTTACAGCATTAATATTAATAATTTCCCTACTATCCAGTGCCCAGGAAAAAAGCTATCCTAAGGGATACTTTCGTAACCCGCTGAATATTCCGATGCAACTAGTTGCCAATTTTGGGGAACTGCGCACTAACCACTGGCACATGGGTCTCGATATCCGCACACAGCGAAGAGAGAATCTGCCCGTTCATGCTGCTGCGGATGGTTATATTTCAAAAGTCAAGATTGAACCCGCAGGTTTTGGCCGGGCTATTTACATCGCCCACCCCAATGGCTACACCACGCTTTATGCGCACCTCAACGATTTTTATCCGGCACTGGAACAGTATGTAAAAGAACAGCAATACCGGCAGGAAAGTTGGGCTGTAGAATTAACGCTACCTCCTTTTTTATTTTCGGTAAAAAAAGGGGATTTTATTGCCTACAGCGGCAATACCGGAGGCTCGCAAGGCCCGCACGTGCATTTTGAAATCCGGGATACAAAAACAGACAATTGCCTGAATCCTCTTCTTTTTGGTTTTCCCATACCGGATGCTGTGCCGCCAACCATTTACCGGCTAGCAATGTACGACGCCAATAAAAGCGTTTACATGCAGTCGCCGCAGATGCTTGCCATACGTAAAACTGGTGCTCATTACACATTAGCGGCCTCGAACCTGTTGAAAACAGGCAGTAATAGAATAAGGTTTGCCATAGGCGCTATTGACAGGTTTACCGGTTATACCAACCCTAATGGTATATACAGCGCCAGGCTTTTCCTTGATGGTGTTCTCCAATCTGGTTTTGAGCTCGATAACATTAATTATGATATAACCCGCTACCTGAACGCGCATATTGACTATCGTTACAAACATGCCGGAGGGCCTTATTTGCAGCACTTGAGCATGATGCCAGGTGATACCAGTGGTGTTTATATTTCAACAACCCCGGATGCATCTATTATACTTCCGGACACCACAATGCACAGCGTAAAAATAGAGGTTACGGATGCGGCAAAGAATACTTCTGTTCTTGCATTCAACATTCAATACAGTGAGGCATTGGCTAAACCACTGAACAACAAAACTGCATCAAAACTCATCCCTCAGAATGTAAATATTTTTGAATCTGAATTCTTTGAACTTTTTACTTCAGAGTTTACTATTTACGATACTGTGCCTATAACATTCAGCAACAGTGGTGCAGCATCCGGCAATGCGGTTTCGCCGGTTTATACCTTTTGCAGTGCTGCCATCCCATCTCACGATTCAGTTACTGTAAGGATTAAACCAACGACTTTTGTTGCACCGGAAGACAGAAACCGGGTGATCATCAAAAGCGTTTCCGGTAACCGCACAGTTGTTGAAAAAGCAAAGTGGCAGAACGGCTGGTTTGTGGCTAAATTTCGCCAGTTTGGGACATACCAGACATTTATAGATAAGGAGCCGCCTTCCGTAAATACGCCTGTTGCTGATTTAAGGAGGGCAACCAGGCTTGTCTTTGTACCTACTGATAATTTTAAAGAGATCAAAAGATTAAGAGCAGAAGTAGACGGGCGATGGCTGCGCTTTACCAATGACAAGGGCCGCTCTTATATTTACCGGTTTGATGAAAAGTTTCCTTCAGGTGAACATATATTAAAGGTAATTGTTGAAGATGTGGCAGGAAATGTGACGGAGAAGGAATGGAAGGTGGCGAGGTAGGTACGAGGTACGAGGTTAGAGGTTAGAGGTTAGAAGAAAGAGTGGTGAGGAGAATAGACAATAAGTAATGGGCAATGGGCAAAATTGGAAATTAAGTTATTGTGATATTAGGATAACAATAAACTACAAACTATAAACTTATTATGGCTACACATTTAGAAGTTGGGCAAGATGCGCCTTTGTTTACAGGCGTTGATCAAAATGGGAACAAGGTTTCATTGAGCGATTTTAATGGCAAAAAGGTGGTGCTTTATTTTTATCCTGAAGATGATACACCGGGCTGCACTGCCCAGGCATGCAACCTGCGCGACAATTACGGTTTATTGAAACAAAATGGTTTTGAGATCCTGGGAGTTAGTCCGGATAATATAGAAAGCCACCAAAAATTTGAAAGTAAATACAACCTGCCTTTCACTTTGCTGGCTGACCCAGAGCACAAGATCATCAATCAATATGGCGTTTGGGGTGAAAAGAATTTATATGGCAACAAATTCATGGGCGTGTTGCGCACCACTTTTGTGATTGATGAGAACGGGAAAATCGTGAAGATCTTTAAAAGGCCTAAAACACAGGAACATGCGGAAGAGATCATTGAAAAGGTGAATGGAGAATAATTGGCAATAGACAATTGACAATGGGCAATGTGTAATGGTGAACTTGTATAGCTTTTATAAAGAAGCCCTGTATGGATTCTGAACCTTATAGGGCTTCTTTATAAAAGTGATAATAAGAATCCTGCTAACGAGCCTCCTATTACAATAAAGGCACTGTTTATTCTTCTAAAGCCGAAAGTCAGAATGATACTTGCCAGAGCAATAACAATTGTTCTCCAATCGGTAATGGTTTCTATTCCCATCTCGTAGCAAACAGCGATGATCACAGCCACTGAAGCCACATTAACAGCATCTAAGAAGGCAGAGAATAGTTTGGAATGCCTCATTTTTTTGACAAGCGGATTGAGCAAGGCCACAAATAAAAACGAAGGCAGGAAGATTCCTACAGTAGCAACGATTGCTCCTGTAAGGCCATTCATTTGATAACCGACAAAGGTTACGGAAGAAAAGACAGGCCCTGGCGTAAACTGGCCTACCGCTATGGCATCTATTAATTGCTGGCGCGATAAAAGCCCTTTTGCCACCAATTCTGCATCCAGAAAGGCAAATAGAACATAGCCGCTTCCATACAAGATTGAGCCTATTTTCAGAAAAGTAAGAAACAGTTGCAGGTTGGTAACAGAAACCAGTAAACTGCCTGGAATGTGCAGTAATGTAAACGGAAAAAAGTTGTTGGTTGTTGGTCTGGAAGCTTTGTTACGTATAGTGCTTAATAATAAAGCAAAAAAACCAGCCCCAAACATTACCAGGATTTCATTGAAGTGGAACAAGGCTAGCAGCAAAGCGGCCGATCCAATTAATCCGAGTTCGATCGTTTTTAATGACTTCTTAGCCAAGGGATACACTGCCGCTAAAATAATTGCGATGATGGCAGGCTTAATGCCATAAATGAATGGCTGGATTTGTGGCAATTGTCCGTATTGCTTATATAACCAGGCAAAGAAACCGGTGATCAACACAGCAGGCAGGATAAAGCATATACCTGCAACGATCAACCCCTTCCACCCTGCCCTTTCCCTGCCGATGTGAATAGCCATTTCTGTACTATTGGGGCCAGGTATGAGGTTGGTAGCACCAATCAGGTCAAGAAAATGTTGCTCACTCATCCATTTGCGCTTATTGACCACTTCGTCCTGCATCATGGCAATGTGTGCAGCAGGACCTCCAAATGCAATCATACCAAGCTTTGCAAACAGTTTTGCTACTTCTGAAATATCATTTTCCAGTTTTGCCATATGAAAGCATTTTCATCTTGTACGGGGGATAGAAAAGGGTTCTGTATTTATGCGAGGTTGAATAATTTTTTATCGACTGAATATTTACCGCTGCCATAATATACCAGGAAAAGCAAAAGCATGGTCATGGCAAAGTCGGTGCGGCACTCATGGGCAAATGTCCAAAAGCCTTTATCGAGAAGTGTTGGAAGCTTTGTGGCAATAAAGGCTGTGATCATGATGATCAAAAGTGGAATGGCGGCTAATCTTGTCAGTAAGCCGATCAGCAGCAGCGTTCCACATGCGATTTCAAAAACACCTACAAACGATGCCCAAAATTCGGGATTTGTGAAACCTATCTTCTGAAAGCGGCCGGCACCTACTGCATCAGGATAGAGGAACTTCTGTATACCCTCAGAAAGAAACACTAGTCCAACAATTAACCTTGGAATTAATGTTGGAGCAGAGGTTATTGCAATGATTTTCCTGAACATAAATGCGGTTTAAAATTTATCCCTTCCCCTATTCAAATTGATCAGCAAAGCTGGTAACAAAACCAGGTTCGTAACCGTAGCGGTAACCAAGGTTAAAGAAGTGAGCCAACCCAAGGCCTTTGTACCACCAAAACCGCTGAAACAGAAAATAACAAAACCTGCAATCAATACGATCGAAGTATAAATGATACTCAAACCCGTAGAATGAATTGTTTTGATCACGGTCTTTTCTGCGTTGTAGGCATTCTTTTTCAGGTCCTGTTTGTAGTTCACCAGGAATCGGATGGTAATGTCGATGGCAATACCCAAAGCCACGCTGAATACCAGCACAGTTGAAGGCTTCAACGGAACACCCACCCAGCCCATAATGCCGGCTGTAATGGCCAAAGGAATAACGTTAGGAATTAAAGAGCAAAACAGAATCCTTGCAGAGCGGAACAGATACAACATACAAAGGGCAATCAGCAGGAATGCCCAGAATACGCTTTCCTTTAAGCCATTGATGATAAAGCGGCTGCCTTCCAGGAAGGTAACCGAAGTACCGGTAAGCTGCACGGAATATTTGGAAGTATCCAAATAGCTATTGGCTTTTGTTTGAATGCTGTCAAGGATCAGTGGCAGACGGGCACTGCCGACATCTTTCATATTCACACTGATGCGGGCGCGCTGCCGGGTACTGTCCATAAATGAAGCCACCAACTTGGAGAATGAGTTTTGAGGGCCTTCGCTGCTGCGCATGGAAAGATATGGCTGCAGGGCAGGCAGGTCGTACTCAGATGGTAATGAATAGTTAGTACTATCGCCTTCAAAAAAAGCCTGCTTGGCAAACTTTAGTCCTTCTGTTATGCTCAATGGTTTACCAATGTAAGGCTGTGATGATAGATATTGGGTCAAGGAATCCATACCGATCAGCGTTTTGAGCATTCCCCTCCTTATGCCATTCTTCTCTTTTGTATCCACAATAATTTCCAGTGGCATCACACCTTTGAAATTGGATTCAAAAAACTTCAGGTCGGTATATATCTTATCTGTTTGTGGCAGGTCGTCTACTATATAGCCAACGCTCTTCAGGCGGAACATACCAGCTAAAGAGATTACAAGCACTAAGGCTGTAACGCCATAGATCAATTTCCGGTGGTGCATGGCCCAACGCTCTAATCTATCCAGCCAGCGTTGTAAGGTTGGATTGTCCAGATAACGTACGTGCTTTGGCCTGGGAATGCCCATCATGCTCAAAACAGCCGGTATCAGGATCAGCGATATAAAGAACAAAACCATGATGTTGATACCAGAAACAATACCAAACTCCTTCAAAATAGAGCTCTTGGTGAGGGCAAATACCGCAAAGCCAATGGCTGCGGCAATGTTGCAGAAAAGGGTTACAATGCCCATTTTCTCGATCATCTGAACGATTGCTTTGTTCTTATCACCAATTTCTTTGTAAGATGTATGGAACTTATTTAAGAAGTAAATACAGTTAGGAATGCCAATCACTACGATCAAGGGAGAGATCAATGCTGTCAGTAGCGTGATTCTATAGCCTAAAAGCTCGATGGTGCCAAAGCTAAAGATTACCCCAATGATCACTACTGCCAATGAAAGCAACATAGCGTTTACAGAACGGAAGAAAAGCAACAGGATCACTGCGGATAGAGCAATGGAAATGAAAGTGAACCATTTGGTCTCATTGGCAATACGGTCGGCCATAACCGTGCGGATCAGAGGCAGACCACTTAAGTGCATCTCCAGCTTGTGTTTTTGTCCAAATGCATCTGCCAGAGCAGATATATCAGCTACAATTTTTGTTCTGCTGGGCGAGTTCAAGAGGTCGCGATTGATGCGAACACCCATTAGCCAGGCATTCGTTTCTGCGTTGTACAAAAGACCCTGGTAAAAAGGAAGTGAAAGGAAAATTGCTTTACTGCTATCTATCTGAGTCTGAGACAGGTTGCCTTCAGGGAAAATGCGATCGGCTTGCAGCTTTTCAGTTTCGTAATTCTTTACCAGGTTGATGGAGGCAGGAACAGAGATCACATCCTCTACCCCATTCACTTTTTTGAGGTTGGTGTGTAGTTGGGTGTAATCATTAAAGATATCCTGATGGAAAATGTCTTTGCTTTGAATGCCTATCACCAGCAAGTTGCCGTCTTCGCCAAACTTCTTTTTAAATTCCTGGTAAGCAATGTATTTGGGATTATTGGTGGGAATAGCTTTGCCGAAGTCATAGCTCAGTTTTACTTTACTGGCCTGCCATCCCATAAAGGCTGTAGCAGCGAGCAAAACGGTGAGCAACACGAAACGGTAACGGAGTACATTCTCTCCCAAAGCTTTCCACATATGAAAATGGTTTAAGGCGGCAAAGGTAACCTCCACCACGGATAGTTTACATTTGTATAATATTATTTCACATCTCATATTTTGATCAGTGATTCAT
>CBKWHA010000063.1:0-24287 GCA_966674115.1 uncultured Chitinophagaceae bacterium | reverse complement strand
AAGTTGAGTTTTCATTCCGATGGCAAAGTTCTTGTGTTTAATATGCTAAAAAGTAATCATGGCAGATAGAAGAAATGCCAATAACGAGAAAGAAAATAAGATAGGAAGCCGGAAGCAAACCGGAGAACCCAAAAGTCAGCAAGCAGATAGGCCGCGGCAAGGATCAAAAACCAGAGGTGGTCAGAGTCCGAACCCAAGACAGAATGTAGTAGCTAAAGACGACGCCGATCAGCCCCGTCGTCGAAGAAGCAATAGTAGTGGAGGCGATGGTCGGCATGGTGGGAATAGATGAATTTGGCACTTCAATATAATTAAAGAATGAATTGATCGTTATATTGGGAACGGACAATATCTGCAAAAGGCATAAACAACCATTTGAACTCTGCATGAAGGAACAACTGTTTTTACAAATCATCAATGAAAAGGCAAAAGAATATGGTATCAATCCCTTGTTATTGATTTCAGGTATGGAGGGGATCTATACATTCCGGAATGTTGAGGTAAGCCAGATTAATTATGAATTTTTAGACAGTTTGATTCTTACCATATTTGCATTGCGTATTGGTGACAGGTTTCATTCGATAGCAGAAGAGCATTTGGCCAGTAATAACCAACAGCTCATGCAGGCTGCCGCTCTTGAATTAAAACCTTTAACCAATGAAGAAATAGCCGATTCTGCCAATCCTTACCTGCAATCATTTGCCAAACTTGTTTCCGGCAAAAGCATCGTAAGAAATTATCATCAGAAGGCGCTTGAAGCAGCAGCACTGGAAGTAAAGAATGCGCATCTTGTATTTAGCAATCAGAGTATAGGAGCGATTATGCTACATCTGTGCAAGCATGATTTACAGCGCAGCCTTGATCTAGAATCCTTCTTTGGCCAATGAAAGGAAGTTGTGAATGGTCAATAAAATAAAACCCGAAGTCAGATTTCTGCTTCGGGTTTTATTTTATTGAGTTAACATAGATTTAAATCATCTGAACACTTCTGTTAACAAAATTGGTTAGATCTGCTCCGGTAAGCATGCCCTGAGAAAGCAATGCTAAATCATAAGCCTGACGGGCTAATTGAACCTGTTGTTCTTCTCCTTCAGCTTTTAAGATTCGGTCGATTAACTTATGGTTACCGTTGACTGCTACTTTATAGGTATCGGGAAGCGAACCATAGAAGCCCATGCCGCCACCTAAACGAGCCATGTCTTTCATACGGCGCATCCATTCTTCCATTGTTACGGTTACCGGCATAGCATCAGGGTTTAAGGCTTCAATTTCCACTTTCATTTCTGGCTTATTGATGGCCTTTTCAAAAATTGTTTTAAGCGTGGATGTTTCCTCTTCAGTTAAAACATGTGATAGGTTTTCATCCTTTTCTATTAATTTTTCTATGACGTCTGCATCAACCCGCTTCCATGAAGTCTTTTCCAGCTTCATTTCCAAGTGATGGATAAAGTGGTTGTCTATTGGCGAATTCATAACCAGCACATCGTATTCTTTTTTCTGTGCAGCCTGTATGAAGCTATCCTGTTTTGCTGCATCTATGGTATAGAGGTAAATAAGGGTGCCTTCTTTATTTGTTTGCAGAGGCGTTATTTTCTCTTTGTATTCATCCAATGTAAAGTGTTCTCCTTTGGTATTGGTTAAAAGGGCAAACTCCTTGGCTTTATCATAAAATTTCTCATCACTGATCATGCCGTATTTAACAAATAGCCCAATGTCGTTCCATTTTTCTTCATAGGCTTTACGGTCCTTCTTAAAATGTTCGGACAGTTTATCGGCTACTTTACGAGTAATGTAGCTATTGATCTTTTTAACATTGCTATCAGCTTGTAAGAAACTACGACTCACATTCAGTGGTATGTCCGGCGAGTCAATTACTCCATGCAGTAACATCAGGAATTCAGGAACTATATCTTTTACTTCGTCGGTAATGAACACCTGGCGGGAGAATAGTTTAATCTTATTACGCTGCGGATCGAAGTCATTCTTCACTTTAGGAAAATAGAGAACGCCGGTCAGATTGAAGGGATAGTCTACATTTAAATGAATCCAGAAAAGTGGATCTTCAGAAAATGGATACAGTTGCTTGTAGAATTCTAAGTAATCTTCATCCTTTAAATCAGAAGGAGGTTTTGTCCAAATTGGGTTGGTATTGTTAATGATATTGTCAACTTCAACAGATTTATACTTGGGCTTACCTTCGGCGTCCTCACCATCCGGTTCCTGCTCTGTTTTTGTACCAAATTTGATAGGTACAGGCAGAAAACGGCCATATTTCTCAAGAATTTCCTGAATCTTGTATTTCTGTAGAAAATCTTCGTTTTCCTGATTAATGTACAGGATAACATCAGTTCCCCTGTGCGTACGGTTGCCTTCTGTGATTTCAAATTCTGTACTTCCATCACAAATCCAGCGTGCGGGTTCTGCACCTTCCTGATAGGAAAGGGTTTGGATCTCTACTTTATCGGCCACCATAAAAGCAGAGTAAAAGCCAAGACCGAACTTGCCAATGATTTCATTGGCGTCCTTGGCCTCCTTGAACTTTTCCATGAACTCAGTAGCTCCCGAGAATGCGATCTGATTGATGTACTTCTTAATTTCATCTGCTGTCATGCCTATTCCATTATCAGAAATAGTGATGGTCTTGGCTTCTTCATTTACAGAAACATCAACTTTCAGATCACCCAATTCGCCATTATAGTGGCTTAAAGCTGCCAAACGCTTAATTTTCTGAGTAGCATCTACAGCATTGGAAACCAGTTCCCGGAGGAAGATCTCATGATCAGAATAGAGAAATTTTTTAATAATAGGGAAGATGTTCTCAGTATGGATGGAAATCGTTCCTTTTTCTTGTACCATATTTCAATAGGTTTGTTTGGTTTTGCTTTAGATGCCTTATGTATCAAGGGATGTTCCAAAAAAAACTGCTTGTCAAATTGGCAGTAAGTGGTGCATGATTACTGGTTCTGATCAAAATCAGAAATCAAGAAAGCGTTCTGGTACGAGCGATTTGATTTTTATTAGTCAAAAGAGATTATTTTAACTGAGGGAATGTTACTACGGAAATGTTTCTATATTAATGTTTGTCGGTCTAATGCTATAACTGTGGTTATATTTCTGGCATGTTCTTCGTAAAGAATTCAGTTAATATTAAGCCTTGAAATATAATTTTTGTATTGGCATATTAAACTATGGATCATGGCAGCAATAAATATTACTGCTCAGGATTTTAAGGATAAAATATTCGATTACGAGCAGCAAAATGAATGGGAATATAAGGGCCAATTGCCCGCGATAATTGATTTCTACGCAGATTGGTGTGGACCTTGCCGCAGTGTGGCTCCCATTTTGGATGAGCTGACAATTGAATATAATGGCAAACTCCTGGTATATAAAGTTGATACAGATAAAGAAGAAGAGCTATCCAGTTTATTTGGCATTCAAAGCATCCCTACATTTTTGTTCATACCTGTTAAAGGTACGCCAATGATACAGAAGGGTGCTATACCAAAAAATGCATTTAAGCAGGTAATTGAAGAGAGATTATTATTTCAAACGTATACCCCCAACTCCTAAAAAGAGATGAATCAGTATTAAAAATGCTTTATCTAAATCATAAATTTTATGGCTTGATTGATGTGGCTTTCCATTTTGAATAACCATTTTCCAATTGCTGCACCTTGGTAAACCCATTACTTAGCATGTATTGTACAGCTTGGTTCGAGCGATTGCCTGTTTTGCAATACACCAAGTAATGCTTGTTTTTGTCCAAATCATTTACCTTTTGAGCAAAAGTGCTGTCCTTGTAGTTAATTAAAATAGCTCCTGGTATGTAGCCTGCCTTATATTCTTCTGGTGTGCGGACATCAAGTATCACAACATTTTCTTTATTCATCTGGCTTTTGAATTTCTTTTGACTTATGACATTTATTTTCTCGTCATTATTTGTTGAAAGCTGAGCTGGAGATATAAATGGAGAAAAAGAAAAAAACAGAATGCAAAGGATTAATTTAAATTTTTGAGATTCCATATCTAAATATTTAGTGAATTTCCTGTCATGAAAATTGTTTAATGATCTGATATAATTGCTGGGCACGAACGACACCTGACTGTCTCCATTTTATTTGTCCACTCATAAATAGGATTAGTGTTGGTACGCCCTGTATATCTAGTGACGAAGCTAGTGTGGAATTTCTATCTATGTCAATTTTCAGTATAGTTATACTATCTCCTGACATTTGTTTCAGCTCTTTCAAGATGGGTGGCATCATTTTACAAGGGGCACACCATTCTGCGAAAAAGTCAACCAAAACCGGTTTATTACCATTTATTAACTCTGTAAAAGATTTTTTGGTTTTTGTTTCCATAGTTTTTTAAAGCGTTCTTCAATGATCATGCCTGTTAAATAGAACTGACAATTTATCTATTTCTTTAAAACATGATTTAGCTGAACACCTTTTTTATTTTAAAAATATTTGTTGTTTGTTCAGATTACTGAATTGTAGTGAACGCATAAAGTTTTGATAATCATTATAGATTTGTATTATAATTTATCTATAATCATTTTGTTGTGCCTTAATTTTTGGGAGAATTTGGGCATGCATAGTTTTTAATTGATTCTAATTGAAGAAGTTAGAATCACAAAACCCTGTAATAATAAAACTCAATGTAAGACTTTACACTGATCGCGCACATTACCAGCGAAGGACCTAATCTTTTCCGGGCACAACCTTTGAAAGGTTATTTTAACTACTTCATCATTCGCATTTACATATTTGACAACGAAAGCTTGCTTTATGAAACTCTGTTTTCTGAGAACTGATGCTGTTTTGGTGAGGGTTTTTATATTACTTGTTTTTTGTCAGCTCTCTTTTGTCATTCTTCCCAATTGTAATTCTGAAAATAGATCTTCTGTATCATTGGACAGTCTAATAATAAAAGAAACCAAGACTGGGTTAGCCTCTTATTATGGCCATTCATTTGAAGGTAAAAAAACAGCAAGTGGTGAAATCTTTGATAAGGAAGAAATGGTAGCAGCACATCCCTCATATCCATTAGGAACAGTTGCAAGGATTACCAACCTTGAAAAGGGCGGTTCTGTGGAGGTGCGGATCATAGATCGTGGGCCAACAAAAGAAAATGTTGCTGAAGGTGTTATTATAGACCTTTCCAAAGGTGCTGCTCAAAAATTAGGTATGGTAAAGGAGGGTAGGGTTAAGGTGAAGGTGGAAGTGCTCCAATGGGGCGCTGATGGTAGGAAATAGGCAATGTATAATTTGCAATCATGAGGGTGTTTCTACTAATTCTCCCTGATGGTCCTGTTCAAATTTGCTCCTATTCTCCTGGAATTTTTCAATAAGTTCTGTAACTTTTTGAATGCCATCATCCACTTTTTCATGTATTTCGGGTAAATAGTCGCTAAGGACTTGTTCGTTTAAATTGATGTTGTCGGCTTCAATTTGAGCTATTTTCTTTAATACGGATGTTTGGCTATTCTTCAAATCTTCCAATTCTCTGATAATCTTGTTCATTAAATCGAGTTGCTGTCGAGGTTTCATATTGGTTAATTTGGGTGAAACAATATATTATTACAAATTTACTTCATTGAAGGTTAGTTTACTTGTCATATCCTGATAAGCATTCATTTCTCATATATCTTTCCCTTAGGCAAAGTATTTTTGCACCCCATTCAAAAAGTTTCTTACATGCAAAAACCGGTTTTGGTTGTTAAATTAGGTTCGGCCGTCATTACAGACAGTGATGGAACAATAGACCAGGTAATCATTAAAAAGCTAGCTGCAGAAATAGCCACTTTATCTGCAAATTATCGAGTAGTGATGGTGTCCAGTGGAGCTGTTGGCAGTGGAAAAGCTTTTATTAAGAACTATAAAGGCACGCTGATTGAACGGAAAGCAGCGGCGGCTGTAGGTAACCCTATATTAATACAATTGTATCATAAATATTTTACAAAGTATGGAATTACTGTAGCCCAGGCTTTATGTGAGCGTCATCACTTTTCAAACCGGTTCCAGTTTTTGCAATTGAAAGAAACATTTCATGAATTCTGGAAAAATGACATTTTGCCTGTTGTTAATGAAAACGACCTTGTAAGTAATGTGGAATTGAAGTTTTCCGATAATGATGAACTGGCCACGCTTATTGCTGTTGGATTTGACGCCCAAACTCTGATCATATGCACTTCTGTGGGAGGATTTATGGATGCTGAGAAAAAGATCATTCCTTTTGTAGATGCTATAGATGCACAAATCATGGGTTTGGTCAATACAGAGAAAAGCAGCCTGGGGTTAGGTGGTATGCTTTCTAAACTTACATTTACCCGCCTGGCTACATCGTTGGGGATAAAAGTGATCATTAGCGGATTATCTGGTCCGAATCCATTTCAGACCGCTTTGTCCGGAAGCGCAGGTACTACCTTTAAGCCTCAGAAATCAAACCTGAAAGCAAGGCAAAAATGGCTTGCCAGCGGTTCTATTACGCTTGGAGGAATACAGGTTGATAAAGGAGCAGAGAAGGCATTGTTTAATCGCAAAAGCCTGCTGGCTGTTGGTATTCGAGAAGTTCAGGGCGGTTTTTCGTTTGGGGAAGTAGTTCAATTGATCAATGAAGAGCATCAAATTATCGGGGTAGCCAAGGTAAAGATGGGAGCCTCAGAGATTGCTGCCCATACAGCTCGAAAAAATACCTTAGCAGCTCATGCAGATGATATTGTGATGTTTTGAACCACGGTTTAAGCAACTTGGGAATTTGATACTTTCTTTATGCTCTATTCATGTTATACTTACGCTTCAGTTATATTTATGGTATACTGCATCAATGAAAGTTGAACTACAGAACTACGGATTTGTAGGATTGGGAGTGAATGAAAAGATTATACGAACATGGATTAGATAATGGTGTGGTTTAAAGATTTTTATAATGCATTATTTGCAGTAGTAATAAATTTAATAAGAAGTAAAAGGTATTGGTGGATTTTTTGTTTACCGCGTGTTCCCTAATTACATTTGGAACTTAATATAGTTTTATGTTGCAGCAATTATCGCCAAAAAAGTATATAGAAACGAAGGCGAGAAGTCTACCTGTTTATAAGTGCTTGGTAAACAAAGATTGGGAAGAAAGTAAAATGGCAGACGTCATAGTTATGCGCAAACATAGCAATGGTCATATTACTGCAGGTGTTTATCTTGTTGATCTTCTGTGTATGGGAGTGAAGGATACTTTTTACTTTTTCAATGAGCCTGAACAAGATTTAGAGAACCGGTTTGGAGTGGAGTACTATCAAATTTTTAAGGAAATAGATTATAATCTGGCGCATAATATAATTTATTCAGGTCATGATTTTGCAATGGATTTTGACATTCATCCTCACAGGGATTTTACTATTACTCAATATATTCTGGAGGAAGATACAGAGGAAATACCTCTGATTGATGTTGCTGTAGGTTCTGAAGATGGAAAACCACATTTGATTGTGAGCCACCACAATCAATTTCCAGATGCGCTAGCCAAGTTAAAACGTATTGCAGGAGAAGGGAATTATCATTATACAATCGGAGAAGAGTTGGACGAGGGGTATGAATATGAGAAAGATGAATTCAATGAAAATGAATACGATCGGAATGAGAGGGGAGTCAGACTGGATGAAATTTCAATTGGTGAGCTAAATACTATAAATGTTCAGGATGTGTTGTTGGACGATTTGATGAATCCAGAGAAAGTAAGTGAAAGAACCATATTTGAGCAGGTGATTATTAATGCTGAAAGTTTAACGAGTTTTTTACCGGACGAAATTACAGATCTGAGACCAGATGAAGAAAGCAGATGGGAGCTTATTTGGAATGAAATTTTGGACCAAGCTGAGTTTCCAAGTGGCATGGATCAGGGAATAATGGATGATTTTTATAAGGCTACTGATGAATTGTTAGAGATTGAAGAGCATATGGAAGATAAAGAATTTAGCGAAGAAGCTTTTTCAAATTATCTAATGAAGGTGTTGGATACATATTCTTCCAATCCTATGGTGGTTGCCAGCATGTATGAAACCAGCACTGCCTCGCATTTAGAAGGAGTAGCTGAAAAAGCAAAAATTTATGTGAACGGATTACAACAACAGTATCCCTACCTGCAGATATCACTTGCTTTGTGTGCATTATTAAATGGAACTCATGATCTACGTTTCAGCAATATATACAACGCAAAAAAGATAAAGAATGCACTACCGTGGGTCAAACAATTTTATTCGATTGAAGTTATAAATTTCTGGTTGATCAAGCTGTTATTGCACCTGGAGGAAGGCAATTTGAAAGAAGCAGTACAATATTACTATTTAATTAGGGAGACACAAGTAAATGAATGGCTGCTGGAATCTGTGCTCATGAAGTATAATGATGCATTGTTGACTTATTTTAAGTCAGTTTCATTGGACACTAAGCAACATTAGCATTTTCACTTTAAAATTATTTTTTGACATAGCATTTTGAGTAAAGTAGCTTTGAATAGTTAATTTGAACTTTAAATTTTTTGTAAACAGAACAATGAAATCGATTGAACCACTAATAATAAAAACTTATAAAGCATCGGTATCGCTCAGGAATGCAACTGATGCACAATTGAAGAAATTATTAAAGAATTTGGCTGATGCTGTGGAGGAAAACAGAGCTTCCATTTTAAAGGCCAATAAGAAAGATGTTGAAAAACGGGATCCTGCTGATCCTCTTGTTGACAGACTATTATTGAATGAAAAACGCATTAAGAGTATCGCAAATGCTATAAGACAGATCAGCAAGCTACCAAATCCTACGTCTAAAGTTTTAGAGAAGCGCAAGTTGGATAATGGGTTGCTGCTGCAAAAAGTAACCGTTCCTCTTGGTGTTGTAGGAGCTATATATGAATCGCGGCCTAATGTGACCTTTGATATTGCTGCTCTTTGCCTGCGTAGTATGAATGGTTGCTTATTAAAGGGAAGTAAAGACGCTGAAAACACAAATGAGGCTGCAGTCAAAATTATCAAAAGTGTTGTAAAAGAAGCTGGCATTAACCCTGATTGTGTTACACTACTGCCTTCCGAAAGAGAGGTTGTGCAGGAGTTATTTACAGCAACCAAATATGTTGATGTGATTATTCCCCGTGGTTCGGAAAGTCTAATTCAATTTGTACGTAAAAACAGCCTGGTGCCTGTAATTGAAACTGGCGCAGGTGTTTGCCACGTTTATGTTGAAAAAGATGCAGATGTAAACAAAGCTCTGAATATAGTTGTCAATGCAAAGGTTTCTCGTCCATCCGTTTGTAATGCTGTTGACACAGTTCTTGTTGACCAAGAGATTGCGCCACAGTTTTTAAAGGGTTTACAGCCAATGTTTGAAAAACATGGCGTGGAGATCTTTGCTGATAACAAAGCACAAAAGTTTCTAAAAAATTATCCTCATCTTGAAAAGGCAAATCCTGAGGACTTTGGCCGAGAGTTTCTGAGTCTTAAATGTGCTGTAAAAGTGGTAAAGGATATAGATGAAGCATTGGAACACATACAGGAATACTCTACGCGTCACTCAGAGGCTATAGTATCCGAAAATAAAAAGAATTGTGAGCGTTTTCTGCATGAAGTAGATGCTGCTGCTGTTTATGCCAATGCTTCAACACGTTTCACAGATGGTGAAGAGTTTGGTTTAGGAGCAGAAATAGGTATTTCAACCCAGAAGCTTCATGCCCGTGGTCCGTTTGCACTTGAAAAGTTGGTGACAGAGAAATGGATCATTAAGGGTAATGGGCAGGTGAGAGGATAAATGGAAATATGTATTTGGTACGATGTTAAAAGTATCAGGCGAGGGTGGTTGGAAGAAGATGTTAGTAGAAAGAGTTGAATGAAGTTAGAAGTGATGTAAATATGTGCACAAGCCACAGATTAAACGCTTAAATCTGTGGCTTGTGCTTTTTGCTTATTAATAGGATTCTGCATCGCTTGGAAAGTTTTTTGTTTTTACATCTGTTATATAGCTTTTTACAGCTTTATCAATCTGTTCGTGGAGGTTTAAGTATTGACGCAGGAATCTTGGTTTGAATTCAATATTGATACCAAGCATATCATGCATAACCAGCACTTGTCCATCACAGTATTTTCCTGCGCCTATGCCAATGGTAGGAATTTGGAGACTTTCAGAAACTTCTTTTGCCAGTACAGCAGGAATTTTTTCAAGTACCACAGCAAAACATCCGGCTTCCTCTAGCAGAAGTGCATCCTTTTTCAATTTGTTAGCTTCTGCTTCTTCTTTAGCCCGCACATTATAAGTGCCGAATTTGTATATAGATTGTGGTGTGAGACCAAGGTGACCCATGACAGGGATACCAGCCGAAATGATCCGTTTTACGGAATCCAGAATTTCTTCACCGCCTTCCAACTTAATTGCATGAGCACCAGTTTCTTTCATGATTCGGATGGCAGAAGCCAATGCTATATCTGAATTGGATTGGTATGAACCAAATGGCAAGTCTACAACAACCAAGCATCTGTTTACGCCTCTGATCACTGAGGAGGCATGATAAATCATTTGATCGAGTGTAATTGGCAAAGTCGTCTCATGACCAGCCATGACATTAGAGGCTGAATCACCCACCAAAATAACGTCAATACCTGCCTGATCAAATAGTCTGGCAAAAGAATAATCATATGCAGTAAGCATTGATATCTTTTGACCCGATTCTTTCATTCTCTGAACCGTGTTGGTTGTGATGCGTTTTAATTCAGTAGAAACACTCATGGGGGCAAATGTAAGTATGAATTACGAAGTTAATAATGAGAAGTATGCATAACTATAGAATATCGATCAGCACTATTTTTTCTTGGTTTTCTCGTGTTTTTTTACTTCACTATAAAGCGAATGAATAAGACCATCGGAAAGACCAATTTTAGGAACGTATATTTCTTCGGCATCAGCCCAGCGCATGACATTAATATAGATAGACAAAGCTGGCACAATTACATCAGCGCGGTCTTCACGTAATTTATATAAGCTCATCCTCTGTAATACCGTCAGGTTGTTCATGTCTTTGTAATAGTCTTTCAGCAGGTTGAAACTAAGGGGTTTGCCATCTTTCCGCTTAGAAAGAGAAAATACCTTGTTAATATTGCCTCCTGACCCGATAGCAGTAATGTGGTGGTATTTACCTGCTTTCGATTTTATAAAATCTTTCATCTTGTTCCAGGATTTTTCGTCTACCTGATTTTTCAATAGGCGGATTGTTCCTATGTTGAAAGATTGCTTGGCTGCCAGTTTGCCATCAGTAAAATAGGTGAGCTCAGTGCTACCACCTCCCACATCAATATAGAGGTAAGTTTCATCTCGGCTCATGTTATCGGCAATATGGTTTTCGTAGATATAGGTTGCTTCTTCCTGGCCGCTGATCACCTTTATTTCTATACCTGTTTCTCTTTTTATTTTCTCAATAATCTCTGTTGCATTCTCTGCGTCTCGCATGGCTGATGTAGCACACGCCTTAAGGTAAGCTACATCATATACATCCAGCAAAAGCTTGTAAGACTTGATGGTTTTGATCATCATTTCTATTTTCTTATCAGAGATCCTTCCTGTTTCAAAAACGTCAAATCCAAGGCGGAGTGGAACACGTACAAGGATGATCTTAACAAAATCCTGTGCGCCTGAGGCATTGGTTATTACTTCGCTTATCAACAGGCGGGCAGCATTGCTGCCTATATCAATTGCTGCTAACTTCAATGGATGAAACTGTTTTTTGGTATAAATAACGATAGGTTTCTACTTGCGAGCGGACTTTGTGACTACTATCATTATGCACATATTCATTGCTCAATTTGTTGTCAAGCCAGCGGGCTTTTACATTGTCCTTTAGTTGTATGTTGAGCATGTCTTTCAATTCTTTTTTGATATTATCATCTACTACCGGACAAGTTGCTTCAACGCGGTGATCAAGGTTACGAATCATCCAGTCGGCAGAAGAAATGAATATTTTTTCGTCTCCTCCATTGTTAAATACCAATACACGAGCATGTTCCAAGTACTGGTCGACAATGCTGATGGCTGTAACAGGAATAATAAACTTATCATTTTGCGAAAACATGCAGAATATGCCACGAATAATTAGTTTGATTTCCACGCCTGCTTTGGCTGCATCATATAATTCATTAATGATCTCTTCATCGGAAAGGGAGTTCATCTTTGCGATAATCTGTGCTGATTTACCGCGCCGGGCATTCTTAATTTCTGTATGTATGAGTTTTATTATCTCCTTTCGCCAATAAAATGGACTTGGGCATATTGTGGTACATGCTTTTAGAAAATGCAAGCCTGTTTTGTAGTGTTCTATATAATTGAAAATACGATTGGCGTCGGCCATGATGTTTCTGTTGGATGTAAGCAGGCAATGATCTGCATAAATTTTGGCTGTAGATTCATTTAAATTCCCGGTACTTACAAAACCATAGTGAATAATTTTATCTCCGACACGTTTGCGTATCACACAAAGTTTTGCATGCACCTTCATGTTAGGAATGCCAATCAATACTTTAACGCCTTCGTCTTCGAGCCTTTCCTTCCAGACAAGGTTGGCTTCTTCATCAAATCGTGCCCTTAGTTCGAGCATGACCGTTACCTGTTTGCCATTGCGGACAGCATTGATCAATGCATTAATTATTTTGGATTGTGAAGCCAGCCGGTAACAGGTAATTTTAATCGAGGTGACATCGGGGTCAATGGCTGCCTCTTTAAGCAAATCAATTACCGGGTAAAATGCATGATAAGGGAAATGCAGCATGATGTCTCTTTCCATTACAATATCTGTTACCCTTTGTTCCAGAAGTAAAGGATGGTCGAATGGCTTACGCTTATTGTTTTTACCATTAAAAACTTGTTCGGGAAAATCCATAAAATGCCGGAAATTATGGATGCGGCCACCAGGAATCAGGTTGTCTTTTTTGGTGAGGTTCATTCTTTGGATCAAGTACTCTAATAAACCCGGATCCATTTCTTTATCATATATAAAGCGTACTGGTTTTCCTTTTCGTCTGCCTTTAAGGGCTTTTTGCAATTTTTGGATCATTGAAGTTGAAATATCATTATCTATATCAAACTCAGCATCGCGTGTAAACTTAAAAATATTAGCCTGGTAGCGATTGAATCCAAAATAGCTGAAGATCTCCGGCAGGTTGAAACGGATTACATCTTCCAACAAGATAATGTGATGTTCGCCGGGGGGTGAGGGTAGTAAAATAAATCGGCCAACAGCATTTGCCGGGACTTCAATCAATGCATATTTTCTTTTTAAGGCACTGTCCTTCATCCACATTACGACGCCCAGGTAAATTGATTTTTCGCGGAGGTAAGGGAAATCCGGGATGTTTTCTATCATTAATGGTATCACGTTAGGACTCACATCTTCCTCATAGAAATCGCGGACAAATGCCTGCTGTTCCGGATTCAAGTCTTTTTCAGTAACCAAAAAGATCTTTTCTTTTCTTAGTTCTTCCAGGATCTCTTCCCAAATACGGTTGAATTCACTCTGAAGATTCAATACAGTTGTTTGGATTTCCTGGAGAATGAGTTCAGGATTTTCTTCCAGGTGCATTTTGGCTTTATTGCCAAACTGAACCATACGTTTGAGGGTGGCTACACGAACACGGAAAAACTCATCCATATTATTGGAGAAGATACCTAAGAAGCGAATTCGTTCTCGAAGGGGCACAGAATGATCAGCAGCTTCCTGTAATACTCGGGCATTAAAAGAAAGCCAACTGATGTCTCTTGAAATAATTTTCGGTTTGGAGTCAGTCATAAATAGTCTATTGTATCATACGAATCCTGAGCTTAAGGGGTAATAACTTTCTTACTCTATTTCTCAATATTCATCTAAAATTAGCAACAACCACGCACAATTGAAATTTTTGGTTGGAGACATGTTGGAGAGAGAGTTTGCAAGCTTAAGAGTTCTCGGGTTTACGTGTTGGGATTTAAAAGTTCAAAGTTCAGAGTTCAAAGTAATTGGTTAAGCGAGAGGAAAAGGATTACAGATTGTGGGATTTGAAGTATAAAGGATGGATAATAGCTAAGGAGTTGGCGGGCGTAAAGGGGATTGAGCGGTTGATGAGGGCGGGATATGAGGCTTTAGCTGGGAATAAATGGGCGGAATCTAGGACTAGTAGCGGGCTTAATTGGAAGTAAGTGGGGGAGTTGATATACTATAAAATTACTATAAAATTACTATAAGTTTACTGTAAGTTTCTATAAATTAACTAAATAAGTGCATGAATTGTATCGACTAGTAGTGAGAGGGAAGTTAGGTAAAATTTAGGACCTACTCCAAGGAGGCTGAGGATGATATTGCCGTTGGGCTGATTAGAAGAAACAAATATTTCTTCTAATCAGCCTTTTGCAGTTTGTTGATGAGTCCTGTGGTTGAAAAGCCTTCAACAATAGGATTGATTATGACCTTGCCGCCTGACTCGAGTACTTCTTTGGCGCCGGCAATGTCTTCCACTTTATAGTCACCGCCCTTTACCAGAAAATCTGGTCGGATGGTTACAATAAGGTCGCGGGGGGTATCTTCTGAAAAGATCACCACGGCATCGACCATGCATAATGAAGCCAGGATCAAAGCCCGGGAGTTTTCGTTATTGATGGGGCGGGATTCTCCTTTTAATCTTTTTACTGAAGTGTCAGCATTCAGGCCTACGATCAAAATATCTGCATGAGAGGACGCCTCGGTTAGTGAAGCAATATGACCTTCATGTAATATATCAAAGCAACCATTGGTAAATGAAATGGTTTTGCCTAATAGCCGCCACTGAGCCAACTTTTTATTAAGTTGCTGCGTCGAGAGGATCTTTTGGAATATGTTGTTGCCTATGCGCAATGGGTTTTTTGTTTTTATTGTGATAAGAAAATAAACCTGCCAAAACTAATCCGCCAAATAAAATAATTATTGTTTGAGCCGACCACAGCAACCAGCCTAGGGCCGTACCTGTTTCTTCGGATATATGATACAATAACATGAGCTTAGCAACCAGGAAAGGGTAAGCACCAATGCCTCCGGGTGTAGCTATCATACCAATGCTACCAACGCCTAAAGTTGCCAATCCGGCACCAATGCCAAGGTGGTCTGTTTCTTGCAAAGCGTAGATACCAGCGGTTGTGCTCATCAAATACATAGCCCAAATAAACAAAGTATGAAAGATAAAAAGACCTTTGTGCTTAATGAGCCTTATGCTGTTCAAGCCAAGGAGCACGCCTGACACTACCTTTTTTATTTTGGCTACAGCATCAATGTGGCCAAACCGCTTTAATAAATAATAGAAAAGAACAAAGAATGCTATGATACCAATGAAGAAGATCGCTAACTTTTGAGTAGAGAACTGACCCGCTTTATTCAGGAAAAAACCTTTGAACATATCGATGGTATAATCTCCAATAATATGTCCCTGAAAAATCAGTGCAAGTATAAAGACTACCATCAAGCAAACGACATCGATTGCCCTTTCGACAACAATAGTTCCTACCAGTTTGTCTACACGGACATTTTCATAGCGGGCAAGTAAGGTGCATTTAACCACTTCGCCTAGGCGCGGTACGCCGGCATTTACCAGGTAGCCAATCATGACGGCTGCAAATGTGTTGAAAGTTGTTGGGGTGTAACCTAGAGGTTCCATTAATATTTTCCAACGTAAGGCCCTGCTATAATGGCTTAAGAAGAGCATTGCAAAAACCGGGAATATGACCCAGTGCCTTGCATTTTTTATGGAAAGCTGGATATGCTGCCATTGTTGTTGGTTGATATCTTTAATTGTGAGCCAGACAAACAGAATACCCAAACCCAGGAAGAAAAGATACTGAAGTATAGTTCGGATGGATTTTTTCATGGTAATTAGTGAATTCCGGATGATGGGACTGGCCGTGAAAATTAGCAAATTTTACATTTGCTAATTTTATTATAATTTATTGCCTTCTTTAGGGAAAACAATCCAGGGTTTGAACGTTTTGGCTTCTTCAAAGCTCATAGAAGCATAAGAAATAATTACGATCACATCGCCTGTCATTCCTTTACGGGCAGCGGGGCCATTGAGGCAGCAAACGCCTGATCCTCTTTTTCCTTTAATGAGGTAAGTTTCAATGCGTTCGCCATTGTTCACGTTTACAATTTGCACTTTTTCATTCTCAATCATATTGGCTGCGTCCATCAGGTCTTCGTCTAGTGTAAGGCTGCCAACATAATGCAAGTTTGCCTCTGTAATTACCGCGCGGTGCACTTTGGATTTTAATACAGCGATATTCATAACGGCGCAAAGGTAGTGTAAAGGGAGGATTAGATAATTGGCAATTGGCAATAAGCAACGGGCAATGAGTTTGGGGGTGAGTTTAAAGTTCATAGATAGTTACGGGTTATGGGTTACGGGTTATGGGTTATAAGTTACGGGTTGTGAGGGCGATTAGGAGGGGTGAGTTATGAGTGATGAGGAGGCGGGTAGTTGAGGGGAGATGGGGTAGAGGGAGGTTGATATAATGTATACTGGGTGGGATGTAGGTAAGATAGATATAGGATTTGGGGAACGGAATATGGGGGTAAGTATGTGTTGGTAGTATTAGGTGTTTAATGCCATGTTGTCAATGAGGCGAACACTATCAATGGAGGCAGCGACAAGACCGACAAGGGGTGAGGATTTGTTTTCAGTGGGCTCAAGTGTTTTTGCATCTGAGATCTCAACATAATCAACTAGGAAGCCGTCTTTTTCGAGTTCTTTGGTTGCTATCTTTTTGATTTCGGGAATGGGGAGATGATCGATTTCTTTTCTCATAAAAGTCAAGACCCGGCTTATGTTTATGGCTTTTTCTCTTTCTTTTTGTTTCAGGCGCAGGTTCCGGCTGCTCATGGCTAAACCATCAGCTTCCCGTTGGGTAGGGCAGATCCTTAATTTGATATTTGTTCTGCCGGTTAGTTCCAGCAGTTTTTGAACGACCATGCACTGCTGGTAGTCTTTTTGCCCCAGATATAAGGTGTGCGGGTCAATAATTTCTAACAACCTATCCACAACCTGACAAACCCCCTGGAAATGTCCCGGCCGGTAGAAACCTTCGAGGATATTCTCGATATTGCCCAACTTATAGTACTTTTTTATATGTCCTTCCTGATAAATTTCGCTTACAGGAGGTAAAAACAAAAAGTCGCAGCCGGTTTCAATTAATAGCTTTATATCATTTTCAACAGTGATGGGATAATGCTTAAAGTCTTCAATATTATTGAATTGTGTAGGATTGATAAAGATGCTACAAACTGTGAAGTCGTTTTCGTTTTTTGATGTCCGTATCAATGACAGATGTCCCTGGTGCAGAGCTCCCATGGTGGGTACAAACCCAATTCTTTTTCCTTCCTTTTTCAGGGATTGTAACTGACCGTGAATGCGGTTTGTTTCTTTAAAAATTACCATTGTTGTTAGCTGTGCAGTGAGGTGGTTTATGCCTTATAATAATAAATAGTTACCTTTGCAAACCTTTTGTAAAAAAAGGAATTAAAACGGTAACAATGTCAGCAAAGAAAAGAATTTTATTTATTGCCAACGAAATGTCGCCTTACCTGGAGTTGACGGAATTTTCGGAAATTGTAAACAAGCTGGCTATCAAGTCGAACGACAGTGGTTTTGAAGTTCGCTGTATTATGCCCCGTTTTGGCACCATCAATGAGCGCCGTCACAGGCTGCATGAGGTTGTACGCCTGTCGGGGATCAATGTTTCTGTTGATAATGAGGATTTTCCACTGCAGATCAAAGTAGCTTCTCTTCCCAATGCGCGTTTGCAGGTGTATTTTTTAGATAACGAGGATCTGTTCAAGAGGAAATACGTGTTTACAGATGAGAATGATCAATGGTATGAAGATAACGGCCTGCGCACCGTATTTTTTTGTAAAGGCGCCCTTGAGACGGTAAAAAAGTTTGGATGGCCTCCTGATGTGGTACATTGCAGCGGTTGGATGACCGGATTGATTCCTTTCTATTTAAAAACTGTTTATAAAAAAGAACCTGTTTTCTCCCACAGTAAAGTAGTATTTACCATTGGGCAAACTACTTTTTCCGAGAGCCTTGGCAGTGATTTTGTTGAAAAAGCACTCATTCACCAATCGTTAAAAGAAAAAGACCTTGAGGTTTTCAAAGATGCTAACAATGAAGCTCTTTTAAGGGGTGGTGCTACTTATGCCGACGCCATTACATTTGGTGATGAAAGTGTAGATCCTAAGCTAGTTGAAGAGTTTTCTAAAGTGAAAGGGAAGAAAACACTGCCTTATAACCCCGAGTCTGATTTAACAGACTATTTACAGTTGTATAGCGACCTTGCGAAGTAGTATGTAAATGGCAATTTGATTTTTATTAACAGCTCAATAATCTTTCGTGAATAAACACAGATGGGTCGCGTCCTTATTTTTAGGATTGACAGGCATTTTGTTATTAGTAAGTTCGTGTAAAAAGATAAATGAAGCCACAGAATTGGGTGGTGATCTGATACCCCCGGTTGATAATGTAAATACTTTTGAGGCTTCTTTTGATGTAGAGACTGATAATCTGTTATTTAATGATACCACAAAGATCCAAGCCAATGACATTATTGCATTAGGTCATATCGGCAATGACCCTGAGTTTGGACAGACACATGCCGACGCTTATTTTTCAGTTTATCCGGAAGGAAATGAAAAAGTTTACCCTTTTATTGACCGTGATTCCCTGGTAATTGATTCTGCTGTTTTGTCGCTTCGTTTCAACGGAAGTTTTGGAGATACCAATAGCCTGCAAACCGTAAGGGTGTTTGAGATTGCTCAAAATTCTGGATTTGTGGATACTGTAATCTATAAATATAGTGATGCTACTGAGTTTTCGACGACCGGTTCTGAATTAGGTTCCCAAACGTTTTCTCTCCGTTCTTTAAAAGATTCCATTGCCGTAATCAGCGGGAGTGATACCCAAAAGGTTGCCAATGTATTACGCATTAAATTAGATACTGAAGTTGGGCGCCGGTTTGCAAGCTATGATACTACATTTGGGCCTAATGGCGGGTTTAATAAGGATTCCATTTTCAATACACTATTCCGTGGACTAGCTATTAAGGCAGATGCTTCCGGCAACGGGTTAGGGTATTTTAATCTATTTGATAATGAGAATACCAAGCTGACTGTTTACTTCCGCACTACCATTAATGGTGTAATAGATACAAGTTCTACTGATTTTGTACATTTTTCGCGTGTGGCTGCCAGTGGCGCTTCACATCCAGGAGGGGTGGCCAATCCAGTAAAGAGAACACCAGAGGGTGGATGGGCTACTTATTTGCATAACGGCGTTGGGCAGGATGATAAAATTTACCTGCAGAGTGCCCCCGGCTCTTATGCGAACCTGCGGATCCCTGCATTGGATACTTTTGGCAATCATGTCATTCATCATGCGGAATTGATCATTTACCAACTTCCTTCCGCATCACAGGAGGTGTTTGCAGCACCTGTACAATTGATGCTGGATAAGATCAATCATGCAAAGGATACCGTGTTTAACCTGGAGAATGATCTTCCTATAACTTCGGGATCGCCTGTTCCCTTCAGTATTTTTGGCGGGCAGTTGAAATCTGATCAAACCTACCGATTTAATATTTCAAGACATGTTCAGGCTATCGTTACCAAGAAGGAGCCAAATTATACACTGCGTTTGTATGCTCCGCTGACAGCTTCGGTATTTGCCAGAAACCTAAACCAGTTTGTAACATTACAAGTATTGGACAGGATAGCAGACGGGCGTGTAGTGCTGGCTGGAGGCAATTATGGTGACCCTGCGTTACGGATGAGAGTACGCATCATATACTCGAAAATTTAATTGGACATTGCTATATATTTGCCGGGACGTATCAGCAAATAATTCAAGAAAATTCTAAACTATAAATACCCATGCCTTATTTGTTTACATCAGAAAGTGTTTCTGAAGGTCATCCTGATAAAGTAGCTGACCAAATATCTGATGCATTAATTGATCATTTCCTGGCTTTTGATCCACAATCTAAGGTGGCCTGTGAAACCCTGGTTACTACTGGTCAGGTTGTATTGGCCGGTGAAGTAAAATCAAAAGCTTATTTGGATGTGCAGGATATTGCCAGAAAGGTGATCCGCAAGATTGGTTATACTAAAAGCGAGTACATGTTTGAAGCCAATTCATGCGGTATTCTTTCTGCCATTCATGAGCAGTCTTCTGATATTAACCAAGGCGTGGACAGAAAGGAAAAAGAAGAACAAGGTGCCGGCGACCAAGGTATGATGTTTGGTTATGCCACCAACGAAACTGAAGATTATATGCCATTGGCACTTGATCTAGCGCATAAATTATTGCAAGAGCTTGCAGCGTTGCGCAGGGAAAACAAAGAAATCAAATATTTACGTCCTGATGCCAAAAGCCAGGTTACTTTAGAATATGATGATAACAATAGGCCTATAAGGATTGATACCATTGTTATTTCTACTCAGCATGATGAGTTTGATACTGAAGAAAAAATGCAGGAGCAAATCAAGAATGATATCATCAATATCCTGATCCCACGTATCAAAACCAAGTACAGCACTTACGCTAATTTGTTCAAGGGAGCAATCAAATACCATATCAACCCAACTGGCAAGTTCGTTATTGGCGGACCCCATGGCGATACCGGGTTGACCGGAAGAAAAATCATCGTTGATACCTATGGTGGTAAAGGTGCGCATGGTGGTGGTGCTTTCAGTGGAAAGGATCCTTCTAAAGTGGACCGCTCGGCTGCTTATGCAACCCGTCATATTGCTAAAAACCTTGTAGCTGCAGGTGTTTGTGATGAAGCTTTGGTACAAGTATCCTATGCGATTGGCGTAGCAAAACCAATGGGTATTTATGTAAATACTTATGGTACTGCCAAGGTGAAATTGACCGATGGTGAAATTGCTAAGATTGTTGAAGGACTTTTTGATATGCGTCCTTACTTTATTGAAGAACGTTTAAAGCTGCGTAATCCTATTTATAGCGAAACAGCTGCTTATGGTCATATGGGCCGCAAGCCAGAAGTGATCACTAAAGAATTTGTATCACCAGAAGGTAAAAAAGTAGTTAAAGAAGTTGAGCTGTTTACCTGGGAGAAGCTGGATTATGTGGACAAGGTGAAACAGGCATTTGGTCTTTAATTGAAGTTAAGTACCAATGTTAAATACGAGGTACAAGGTTAGAAGTTAGAGGTACGAAGTAATAAACCCCTGATAAGCATGGCTTTCAAAAGATACATTACTGTGCTATTCAACTTAATTTAGTATAACTCACCTCTCCAAAGCTGGAGAGGTTTTTTATTTTCGGATCATGAAAGAGCATAACAACCCCTGGACAACATTGGGGCAGAAAGAGGTTTATGACAACAAGTGGATACAAGTAACTGAATTTGATGTTTTGAATCCATCGGGCGGTAAAGGAATATATGGGAAGGTACATTTTAAGAATTATGCTATTGGCATCATTCCTTTAGATAAGGAATTGAATACTTACCTGGTAGGGCAATACCGTTTTGCGCTGAACCAGTACAGTTGGGAAATTCCTGAAGGTGGTGGTCCACGTGGTGTAGATATTCTAGAATCGGCAAAGAGGGAATTAAAGGAAGAAACCGGGCTGATGGCTGGTGAATGGACAAAAATATTGGATCTTCACTTATCTAATTCCGTTAGTGATGAGTATGGGACCATTTTCCTGGCAAGAGAATTAAGGCAAGAAGAGGCAGCGCCAGAGGAGACTGAAGAATTGGCAGTAAAGAAAGTTCCCTTTGAAGAGGCCTACCAGATGGTAGAAAATGGCATCATTACTGATTCGCTAGCTGTAGCAGCTATAATGAAAGTAAAAATCATGTTATTGGAAGGAAAAATCAAATAAGTGGCTATAAAAAAATCATCCCTGATCATTGGGCGTCAGCCTGTGATAGAATCCTTGCAATCTGGACGTCCTATCGATAAGATCCTATTGCAAAAGAATGTTAGTGGTGAGATCGTACATACTATACGGGAGTTGGCTAAAAAGAATAACGTGCCCATACAGGTTGTGCCTGTAGAAAAGCTGAATTCAATTACGCGTGCCAACCACCAAGGTATTATTGCTTTTGCGGCTTTGGTGCAGTATATGGATCTGCAGCAGGTAATTGATCATGTGGTGAGCAAAGGAGAGACACCGCTTTTTGTTATCCTGGATGGTGTAACCGATGTACGCAATATTGGGGCGATTGCCCGAACGGCTGTGTGCTGCGGTGCTCAGGCTTTAATCATACCGGATAAGGGTGTGGGTGCTTTGAATGAAGAAGCTATGAAATCGTCTGCGGGCGCATTAGAACATTTACATGTATGCCGGGTAAACAGTTTGATGAAAGCGGTGGATGAACTTCATTTGAATGGGATCAGGGTGTTTGCTTCTGAAATGACAGCAAAAAGGGCTTTGTTCGAGGTTGATTGGAAGGAGCCTTGTGCTGTTGTTATGGGAAGTGAGGATAAGGGTGTTTATCCTGCATTGATGAAAATCTGTGATGAACAATTCAAGATACCTATGGCGGGGCAATTTGAATCATTGAATGTTTCTGTGGCGACCGGGATGATCTTGTATGAAGCGATGAAGCAGAGGCAATTTGTAAATTAGGTAATTTGAATATTTGAAAATGGGAGTTCAGTTCAACTAAAGTCATAAAACTGGGTCAATTGAAGATAGAAGCAATGGTTTCGCCAGTCTGTTCGGAGGCCCATGACCCGGTAACCGATCTCGCAAAAATGCCGTGGCGAGTTGAATCGTATAGGATCGTAGCGACCGAATTCTGGGGTAGCCTTTAGTTCTTTGTGTAAATAGAATTTCAGTAACTGTATTAGAGGATCAATGAAAGCGCTTGGGTTGAGGGAGGCGGAGCGTAGCGGAGCCGAGGGAAACCCAAGCGCTTGCGGCGGCCCGGGGCCATGCCCCCAATATTTTGTAACTTACTAATACAGTTGACTTATGGAAAAGCAGGAAAACCAATCCAAAATTCCTCTTCCTAAAGACTTCTTCAAACAGTTTAAAACCAAGGAAGAGTTCCACTCCTTTTTCAATGACCTGTTCAAACAAGGAGTCGAAGAGATGCTGCAGGCAGAACTGGATGCCCACCTGGGCTATGAAAAGTACAGCAAAGCAGGCCACCACTCAGGCAACAGTAGAAATGGAGGCTACGCCAAGAAAGTAAAAACTGAATCCCTGGGCGATCTGGTCTTAAACATCCCCCGGGATCGCAATTCAGAGTTCTCCCCCCAGCTCATCCCCAAGGGGCAGCGCATGAGTGACAAGCTGGAAGAAGCCATTATTGGCATGTACAGCCGGGGCATGACCACTTCGGACATCTCCGAGCAGGTAAAACAAGTCTATGGAGTGGAGGTCTCGGAAGGCACCATCTCCAATGTCACCCATCGTATCCTAGAGCATGTCAAGCAGTGGCAGAACAGACCCTTGGAGGCCGTGTACTATGTGGTGTGGATGGATGGTATTATGCTCAAAATAAAACAGGAAGGCAAGTACCAAAACAAGTGCATTTATCTGGTCATCGGGCTCAGGCAGGATGGCTTAAAAGAAGTACTGGGCATGTGGTTGAGCGAGTCGGAATCTGCCTCCTTTTGGCTCTCTGTCTTAACTGATTTGAAGGCAAGGGGGGTAGAGGATATTCTGATTGCCTGTACCGATAATTTAAAAGGCTTTACAGAGGCTATTGAGGGCGTATTCCCAGCTACCCTTACCCAACTGTGCATCGTACACCAAATCAGAAACAGCTGTAAGTATGTGGTGTGGAAAGACCGTAAGCCGTTTTGCCAAGACCTGAAGGAAGTCTATGCAGCCCCTACTAAGGAAGCGGCTGAACAGGCTTTGTTTGGCTTTGAACTCAAGTGGGCAAACAAATACAAATATGCGGTGCAGTCCTGGCAAAACAACTGGCAACACCTAAGCGCTTTTTTTGATTTTCCCGTGGAGATTAGAAAGATCATCTATACCACCAACACCATAGAGAATTTAAACAGGGGGATAAGAAAATATATTAAAACCAAGGTGCAGTTTCCCGATGACCAGGCGGCAGAAAAAGCGGTCTACCTGGCCATCATGAACATCGAAAAAAAATGGAGTATGCCCCTACAGAACTGGGGACTCATACTCCATCAATTCGTAACCATCTTTGAAAACAGATGCAAACTCTAATGCAGTTACTAATGTCTATTTACACAAAATATTTTAGGGTCTC
>CBKWHA010000062.1:0-24494 GCA_966674115.1 uncultured Chitinophagaceae bacterium | reverse complement strand
GCGATGCTATTGGAGAAACAATAGATGGTAAATGGAGAAAGAAAGAACCAAAGATCACCGATTATGAACGCAATATCGAATGCCACGAACGCGGTGCTTTACTCGTAGCAGCAGTCTTTGATGCCTTCATCGCCATCTATAAAAACCGTACGGCCGACCTGATGCGCATTGCTACAGGTGGCAGCGGCGTAATGCCTCCTGGTGAAATACATCCGGACCTCGTCAACCGCCTGGCAGATGAAGCTTCCAAAACCGCTTCCCATGTTTTAAATATGTGTGTCCGGGCATTGGACTATTGCCCGCCGGTCGACCTCAATTATGGAGATTATTTAAGGGCCATTATTACAGCCGACCGCGAACTGGTAGCCGAAGATGAATACCACTACCGCGTGGCCTTTATCAATGCCTTTCGCAAACGAGGCATTTTCCCTGAAGGTGTGCCCAACCTTTCAGCAGACACACTTTGTTACCAGCCTTACGAAAAAACGGGTGATGAAGCAGAGTTCAGTATATCAATCGCAAATTTTCTGCGCGAGTTTAAAGACAAACTTGCCTACAAAACAGACCGCAAGGCCATATTCGAGGAAACCCAGAAATTCATTGGTGGTGATGAGTCTAACAATCACCAGGGATTGCATCAATATATTTTTTCCAAAGCAGGCGTTGCCCGCAATGCTTCCATATTCGAAGAGATCACAGGATTGGTCATTTCAAAGCAGTTTAAAAACCTGGGTATCCGTCCATCCAGGAGTTATGGTGCAGAAGTGCCTTCCATCAATATTCCTACCATGCGCTTATTCAATAAAACAGGACCCAACGGAAATTTATTGAACCGCATTATAATGACGATCGTAGAAAGCGCGGATGTTTCCGTTACTATGGATAAAAATGGGGCACCTATCTTTATTCCGGGCAGAAATAAAGGACCGGAAAAAATGATCTTCCGGGGAGGATGCACGCTCATTTTCGACCTCGACGACCTTACGTTGAGGCATGCCATCCGCAAACCCATTTTTGATCCTTGTGTACCACGCCGCACCCTGCGCTTGAATGACAAACGGTTGAAGATGCAGTACCGCTGTATGATGGGCGATCTGGTAGACAAAATTGGTTTCTCAAGGGCCGGAGGCGATAATTCTGAACCATTGGCTGCTTTGCACTTAGCTAAAAATTCACTGTTATGAAAAAAGTTGATGCGATTAAATTTCGTATGTACCATACCGGTTCCATTGGCGACTGCTTCTTGTTATTGTTTATGAAAGAAAAGGAGGTTTCCTTTTCCATGTTGGTTGATTGTGGCGGTTGGCTCACGACAGCGCCGGCTATTGCTGCCTGTGTTACGGATATCCGGAATACCTGTGCGGGAAAACTGGACCTGCTGGTGGTAACACACCAGCACATGGATCACATATCCGGCTTTAACCAGGCCAAGTCCGAATTCGACCAGATCCATGTAAAAGAAGTATGGCTGTCCTGGATTGAAGATGAGGGTGATGATGTTGCCCAAGTGTTAAAAGAACAATACGGCAAAAAGCTGCAAGAACTGAAAAAGACGGCAAAAAAAGCACTCGCAAAAGTAAATGCGCAGGTAGCAAAAACAGCCAACGTAAGAGGGTTGAATGCAAAAATGCAGTATAAGAAGCTAACCATGGAAAACACCCTAGCTTTGATCCATTTTGAAGAAGGCATCATGAGCCTGGATGGCAAAGCCGCCGGAAGGCCTACCAATGATATGGCCATGAAATACGTAAAAGGGAAAGGGAAGAAGTTACGCTATTGCCTGCCCGGAGAGGTGATTGACAACATGGAAGGAGCGGAAGGAATCAAATTTTTTATTTTGGGTCCACCAAGGGACGAGGATATGCGGTTCTTTAAAATCGACATGAAGGAAGAAGAGATGTATCACCTTACCAAAAATATGTTAGCCACAAATGAAACCATCAATATAGAAAACATAGTCGATACGGGAATTATCCTGGAAGACGGTGTTTCCCCCTTTGGTGCGCAATACCAATCCTCGGTTGGCGTTAGGTTTTCTACGGAAGAGGAAAAACAGGATTATGCCTGGAGAGGTATCGAAACCGATTGGTTGGAGTCTGCAGCAGCCATTGCACTACGGGCCACGCGCTTAACCAATAATACCAGCCTGGCCATGGCTATTGAATTTGAAGACAGCGAAAGGGTGGTGCTATTACCCGGAGATGCGCAGTCCGGCAACTGGATGGGCTGGCACAAACCCGATGTGATGAAAGAACTGAAAAAAAATGGGAAAAAGGATACAGAGGAATTATTGAAGAATACAGTCTTTTACAAAGTAGGCCACCATGGCAGCCACAATGGTACGGCTTCCATCAGCGGGTTAGATTGGGTAAAGAACAAAAACCTGGTTGCATTTATGCCCCTGGTTCAGGATAAAGTGCCAAAGGAGTGGGGAGGGGCAGATAACTTCCCCGCGAAAAAATTATACAGCGTACTGATCGAAAAAACAAGAGGCCGGCTGGTGCGCACCGATATAGGATTGATCGACGATCCCAGGGCTGTTGCAGAAAGAAAGAAGCTCAGCAACCGTGAAAGGACTGCCTTTCAAAAAGCATTGGGGCATGGCCCCAATTATGTTGAGTTTACCATTACTTGACCACCAACATCTTTCCTGATTGTATCCACACCTTGTTTTCTGTAGTCAGCGTAAAGCGGTAGTAGTACAGGCCTTTAGCAAGAGCTTCGGCACTAAACGCTGTATTGTGCACACCGGCTTTCCGCTCATCCTTCACAATTGTAGCAACCTCTCTGCCCAGTACGTCATAGACCTTAATGGAAACCGTTCCATTAGAAGGCAGCTCATATTTTAGTTGGGTAGTGGTATTAAAAGGATTTGGCGCTATGGTAATACCGAAACGCATTGGCATCTCCTCAACCAATTGAGAAACATCTGTGTTTTCCGTAATGCTGTTCAAAGAAGATGATGTATTACAACTGCCTAATTGATCGCCATGCTTTAGGTGAGCAGCTACGGCATTGGCACTGATGCAAAGGGTCTTCCCTTTATGACATACCAATACTTTGTTGCCTTTTTTACCGCAGCTTATGTCTGTGACAGAAATTTGGGCGTATTTTATGGTGGTATAGTCAATATTGTTTACGTCGAAAAAGCTTTGCCCTGTTACATATACATTACCAGATCCATCCACAGCTATAGCATTAGCACCATCAAAACTATTCCCAGGCCCATTGTACCTAATTACCCACAACACATTTCCATTGGCATCATATTTTATAGTGACAAAATCATTGTTGGTACCACTGCCAATACTAGATCCTGTAACATACACATTTCCTGAGCCATCCACAGCTAAGGAGCTTGCTATATCACTGGAATTCCCCGGACCGTTGTATCTTTTTGCCCAGAGTTCATTTCCGTTGGTATCATACTTTATGGTAGCAAAGTCAACACCAGTTCCAATGCCAGCACTTTGCCCTGTAACATACGCAGTACCGGAGCCATCCACAGCCAGGAAAGTTGCGAGATTATTATCTGTTGGTCCAGTGTACGTTTTTACCCAGAGTTCATTTCCATCCGTATCATACTTTATAGTGGCAAAACCAGTTCCGATTCCTCCTAAAACATAAACATTTCCAGATGCGTCTACAGCTATTGCTTTTCCACCGCTACCACTATGTGTTTCTACCCACAGCTCATTTCCATTGGTATCATATTTAATAGTGGCAAACTCACCATTACTCACTCCGGTTACATACACATTTCCAGAAGCATCCACATCCAAAGCTTTGGCAAAATCTTCAACACTATCATCTCCATTAAATCTCTTTACCCATTGCTCATTTCCGGCTGCATCATATTTTATAGTAGCATAATCTTCTAAAGTTTCGCTGCCCCCAAAACTCTCTCCGGTTACATACACATTTCCCAAGGCGTCTACAGCTATGGATCTCGGTATGTCATTACCATTCCCAGGGCCATTATACGTTTTTGTCCATAGTTCGTTTCCGGCAGCATCATATTTTTGGGTGACATAGTCAAAAAGGCCATTGAAAGAACCTTCACCTGTTACATAAATGTTTCCGGCGGCATCCACAACCAGGGAGCGGAAGAAATCAGCACTATTGGATCTTTTTACCCATAGCACATTTCCGGCTGCATCGTATTTTGTAAGGACGAGTTCAATGCTGGTGCCAACACCAAAGTTTTGTCCTGCTACGATAACGTTACCTGAGCCATCTACAACCAGGGAAGTAGTTACAGGATAATCAATATCTGGCAGGCCTTCATAACTTCTTACCCACTCCTCTGTAACCTGGGCATAACTGAATAAGGAAAGAAGGGAAACCAGTAAGAGGAGGAGAGGTTTCCTAAAGAGTTGAGCATTTTCCATAATCCACACTTTAAGGTTAACAAGGAAGAAAAGACCTAATTCTCACAGATCAGGAGATGCTATTCATGGGGAGAGGGAGGACACTACTAAGGTAACATATTTTAATACCAGATATATAAAAAATAATCCCGGTGCTTGCCGGGATTATTGTACAGATTAATTCATACAGGATCATAATTTCACATTCAGCGTCAATCTATAGGAGGCGCCTTTGCCTTTTGCATAACTGTCGTTCCAGGTGCCCCATTGCGAACGAGCGGTAAAATAGTCTTCATTGAACATATTCTCTACACCCAGGTTCAGTGACGTGCTTTGGTTGATGTTATAGCCAATAGATGAACTGAACAGGTTGTATGGTTTTATGGGTCCTTTATAAGGATCATAAGATCCTGCACTGTTTTTGGCAAACCGGTCCCTGCTCATCACACCGGTATATTGAAGCATCACATTAAGCTTGCCTGGCAATACGGTATAGTCAACATGACCTGTAAGCTTGGGAGCGGCAATGCGCTGTCCAGGCAAGTATTCATCTTCCTCGTCATCAAACTTTCCATTGTTGTCCGCATCTACTTTTCCTTCTACATAGGTATAGGCCAGACCTGTTTGCAAATTGTTGGTCACCTTCATATCGGCAGCCAGTTCAAAACCATAAATGCGTTCAGGCGTTCTTACCACTTCATAAACACCATTTTTGTACACATTGTTGGCGCCCAGTTTTGACTTGCTGATATACCCGGTAGCTTCAAAGCGAAAGTTTTTCACTTTACTGGCAAAGCCGGCTTCGTAGTTATTCACAATCACTGCTTCGGTATTGATCTTGGCGATATCGTCTACCTTGGCAGCCCTCAGCGCCAAACCTATATCCGATACACTGAAGCCTTGTGAAAAGCTTACATAGGGCGAAAAGATATCCCATTTATTGTAACGCAACCCTGCATTGTACACAAAGGTGTTGTATTTCAGATCGCCACCTTTTACATTCATAGAGGGTGTTACAGCACCACTAACTGTGTTCTTTGTAGGCAGGGTTGCATAATCATCTACACCAATGTTCACTTTTTCAAAACGCACACCACCTTTCAGTACTAATTGCTCAAAGAGATTGATCTTGGTCTGAACAAAAGGAGCCAGATTGACCATATCCATTTCAGGTACCCAGATGCGTCCATCCACTAAGGGTTGAGAAGTGACATCCCTTTGTGCATCCAGTCCATAAGTAAAGTTGGCATCGATACTATTGAACGATAAGGGCGTGTTCAATACAAAGCGGGCTCCATTCTTTTTGGATAAGATGCGCGATATGCCTCCATCAACAAAAGTTTCGGAATAGAAAAATACATTGTCCACGCTTTGATAATACACATCTACATCATAGCGTGTATTGGCAATACCGGTGAGCCCTGAAAACAGTGCACTCAGGTTATGATTACCTCTAACACCCTGAGGCACCCCTCCCTGGCTTTGGCCTAAAGCAGCCGTTGTTTTGATGCCATTTGCATAGTCACCGTTTACCGTAAGATAGTTGGTAGTCTGACGGCTGCTGTAAAAGTTGTAGGTAAGTTGTACTTTATGATTCGCATGCAGATCATACCCCAGTTTGGCAAATGCATTATAAGAATCGGTTTCACCCAGACCATAGACCGGAGGCAGCACATCGCCATCTGCATCTTTTTGCTCTCCCGTTTGCTCATATACACCGCTTACAACATAATTGAATTTACCTTTATTACCGTAAAACAACTGGCTCAATCGTCCGCCCATGCTGTTGGAACGTTTTACCAGCGAGCCGGTCATACCTACAGAAGTCTGGCTATTGAGCAACTTATCCGTTTTGGGGTTGCGGGTTATATAGTTGATCAATCCGCCTGCTGCGCCATTACCATAGATAGCAGTAGCACCTTTTACAACTTCCACCCGTTCAATAACGGCAGGATCCAGGGCACGAAGATCCATAGCACCATTACGCAAAGGTGTAGATTGTGGCACGCCATCTACCATGATCAACAGGCTACGGCCACGAAGGGTTTGCCCCCAGTTGCTGCTCAGGCCATTGCTGGGCGCCAGTCCGGAAACCCTGTTCTCTAATATATCTCCAAGATTAGTAGTCACATTAATGTTCTGCTCCAAAGCTTTTAAGCCAACGATGGAAACGGAAGAAGGCACTTGATCGATCGTTTCCCTGTTACGACCGGCAGAAACAATGACTTCTGTTAGTTGGCTGTGCGCTTCAGAAAGTTGGATAGCAACGGAGGTGGTCATATCAGCGGTTACTGTTACCTCTTGCTCGGTAGTCTGGTATCCTATAAAAGAAACTTCCAGGTTATAATTGCCTGGTTGGATATTGTCCAGGGTAAAAACACCTTCATTGTTGGTCAGCGTTGTTTTTTTGGTTCCTTTTAAACGTACAGTTGCTGCAACCGCAGGTTTGCTGTCACTTGTAGTTATCGTTCCTTTGATACCTCCTGTATTCTCCTTTCCGTTATTAGCAAAAGAGTAGGTAGCAGTAAAAATAAACAGGCTGAAAATTAAAAGCAGTCTGGTCATGAAATATTCTATTTAATTGTACACTCAATTTCGGCAGGCAAAATTGAGTGTACAATTAAGAACCAGGGATCGCAATTGGGAAAATGATTTACGATAAAAGAAATTTTTATGAATATTTATATATCCATAGCATCATACACAATTACTTTTTCCCAAAGGTGGGAGCAGTCTTCAACGAATTTCTGATGAATGGGATGGTCCTGGTAGATCTTCTGCCCCGCCAGATCATCAAAAAATAAAAGCTCGGAAACATTATAGCTGTTATCTACCACCGGGCGCAATTCGGTAGAGGCAGGCAGACCGATATGGATCTTGCGTACGGTTTCTATTTTCTTCAGTGTCCAAAGACCTGCAATAAGTTTGTCACGATCCTCTTTAGAATCAGGATTCTTGAGCCAAAAAAATACGTGGTGAAGGAGTTGCTTTTTCTCCTTCTTTTCTCCTGGTGGAAATGCTGGCGCTATAAAGCCTGTTGTAGCCATAGCGGTAGTAGAAAGAAAGTTCCTGCGGTTCTGTTTTTTCATTGTATTCAATATAATTATACACCTGGTTTTTTTTGATCGGCTCTCTTTTTCAGTTCTTCAATAGGCATAGCAATCATGCGGCCTACGGGTTGTTTTCCCTTATAAGTGATCACTTTGAGCATGACAGCATCTTTAGGCGGTGTTAAAGGAGCTTCATACTTGGGATAAAAACGGTCTGGGAAAGAATTATCGAAGCTGTAATAAATGTCCAGCCCCTCTACTTCTGTGCTTAATTCTATCTTCAACTGCTTTTGAGCACCCCAGCTTGCTTTAAAGATAGGATCATAAACGGCACGGGCATATTTCACTTCAGCTGCATCTAACCGTTCAAAATGTTGCTCAACCCTATTGAAGAAATCATTCCAGTTCTTATTCTCTTTGGGAGACCATACTGATTCTGCAATGGCCATGCCTCGAGGCCAGGTCATGTACTGGGCGTGCCGCATGTTGTATACCTGCTCTGTCCATAGGTTGGCTTGTCCACCTTTGATGTATTTAGGATCTACTCCTTGTGGTATAGGCTCAAACTGGTAAGTTTTATTCAGGCGCAATGATGAATAGATCCGGGGCTCAATAATGGGGTCTGCCTGCATATAATCCAGGTAGGCAAAGTCGGTAGGACTCATTACTACTTCATGTCCCATTTTAGCAGCTTCAACGCCTCCTTTCATACCCCGCCAGCTCATAACGGCAGCTCCTGAAGCAAGGCCTCCCTGCAGGATCTCATCCCAGCCTATGAATTTCTTTCCTTTTGACATCACCATTTTTACTACCCGTTTGGTAAAATAACTCTGCACCTCGTCATAGTTCTTTAAACCTTCCCTTTGCATGAGGGCTTTGATCTGCGGGCTCTTTGCCCAAAAGTTCTTGGGACATTCATCTCCTCCCATGTGGACGTACTCAAAAGGAAACAACTGGGCTACCTGCGTGATCACCTTATCTAAAAACTCATACACCTTTTCATTAGCAGGACACAAGGTATTATCCACCAGCGCAATCGGGGGATGCCCTCTTGACCAGTCCATGATCTGTTCTCCCGAGCGCACCTTGTATTTTTCTGCACCAGGAGTACAGGAAAGTTCAGGATAAGATGCGATAACAGCCAGGCTATGGCCCGGCACATCAATTTCCGGCAAAATGTTCACAAAGCGTTCTTTGGCGTATTGTACCAACTCTTTGATGTCCTCCTGCGTATAAAATCCGCCAAAGTTCCGGGGCTCATCGGGTGCAGGCGGTGAAAAGCTACCAAAATAGCCTACTTTCTTTACGTTCCAGGCACCTACTTCGGTCAATTTGGGCAGCCCCTTGATCTCAATCCGCCAGCCTTCATCATCTGTTAAATGCAGGTGCAACAGGTTGTATTTGTAGCGCACCATTTGATCGATATAGTCTTTGACCTGTTCTTTGGTAAAAAAGTGCCGCGACACATCAAACATCAAACCGCGCCAACCAAAGCGGGGATAGTCTGTAATTTCCACACAGGGTGCCTGCCAGGCAACATTTTGAATGAGGGAATCACGCTCTATTTCTTTAGGTAATAGCTGTAGTAAGGTTTGCACACCATAAAAGAGACCTGCGGCCTGATTGGCCCGGATCGTAACTGTATTAGGCGTAACCGATAATTGGTAACCCTCCTGACCAATAGTAGGGTTCTGTGCCTGGTTCAACAAAAGCCTTATCGTAGCCTGGGAAGAAGCATTGCTCATAGTCACTTTTCGACCGGTAGGCTTCGTTAACCGGTCTTGTAAATAGGAGACTACTGTTTGGGCGTCCTGCCCGGAGGGTGCTTCAATGCTCACTGTTTCAGGAAGGGAAAACTGCCCGGAATTCCTGGTGAGTGAGACAGGCTGAGGAATAATAGCTATTTCTGCAGGAGTTGTAATAGCATTACTTTTCTGCTCCATGGTTTGTGCCTGACTGTATAAAGTAAAGCACAGTAAGCTGATAGACAGCAGATAATTGAGTTTCTTCATAAATCGCAACAAAAAGGGAAATTAGTCAATATTCACGGATGAGCAAAGATTTGAAATAAGCCCGGCAGGAAGTTTATAAAAAAGGGTTACAATGTCTGTAACCCTTAAAGTCATCTATATTACCAGAATTGCTTTGTAAGGTCAGCTTACAGGTGCTGTTGCTTTTGCTTCGGAGAGTTGCTTGACCAATTGCAATGCTTTAGGAAAAGTATCTTTGAAATATTGCAGGTATTCATCTACGAGATCCACTTCTACTGTAAGTTCGGTAATGCCATTATTTTCGGTTAAATAATAAGTCTCCTTTGCACCTGCCCAACTACTTTGTGGTTGCTCCTCACCGCCTTTGATCTCGCCCAGGTGCTCGAAGGTCATTTGTGTATATGGGGCCAATTTATGAATGCGGGAATACATACCATCACCTTCTGGTGCCAGGAACTGGATCTTACCGCCTTCCTGCCAGTCACCCTTTGCATAGGAGCCTTCATGAAATGCGGCTGTCCATTGCCGGTAAGATTCATCGTTCCATAATACTTCCCATACTTTTTCTTTGGGCGCGTTGATCTGGATGTTGAATTTTGTTGTTGTCATGGTTTATAGGTTTTAGGTTAAACGTAATTATAAATGTTTGTACATGGTTTTTGGGAAAGTGAATAAAGTTTATGCATTCTGCAAAGCCTCAATATCAAATTTTTTCATTTTCATGAATGCCTGCATAACCCTTTCCGATTTTCCAGGTGTATTCATCAGTTCGCCGAGGATGGCGGGAACAATCTGCCAGGATACGCCAAACTGATCCTTGAGCCAGCCACATTGTCCTTCACTTCCCTCTTCCCCCTCTTCCGAGAGTTTGCTCCAGTAATAATCGATCTCTTCCTGTGTATTGCAGTTTACAACAAAAGAAATGGCTTCATTAAAACTAAAGTCATGCGACGTAGAACTATCCATAGCCATGAAAACAGTGTCATCCAATGTAAACTGTGCATGTTTTACTGTGCCTTCTACATCCTCATCATCTTTACCATACCTAAGAATACCAATAACGGAGGAGTTGTCGAATACAGAAGTATAAAACTGAACGGCTTTTTCTGCCTTACCGTGTTGTGCGCCAGTAAACATGAGTGTTGGTGTGAATTGCTGGCCCACGTCCTGCATTTTACCAAATGACAATTGCCAGTTTACGCCGAAACGGTCCTGCACCCAACCATATTTGCGGCTCCAGTCGTATGAACCCAGAGGCATTAGTACAGAGCCTTGCTCAGAAAGTTTGTTCCAGGCTTCGTCCAACTCATCCTCGGTCTCCAGGAGTACGAAAAATGAAATAGAAGGGTTAAAGGTGAATTGTGGTCCGCCATTCAGGCACATGAACTTTTGTCCCGCCGACTCAAAGGTCACCACAAGTGGCGTATCGGCATCAATTTGTGTGTTGTTGAAAACGGAACAGTAAAACGTAGCCGCTTCTTTTGCATTGCCGTTAAACCACAGGCATGGATAAATTGTATGGGTCATCGTATTGGGTTTTAAGGGTTAACTGATTGATTCTGCGTATTTCTTAAAGTTGTCTATGATGGCTTGCCAGCCTTGTCTTTGCATTTCCTCTGTATGTGTTTGTTCCGCTTCAAATACTACTACAATTTTGGTAGTACCCTCAACAGCTCTGAAATCTGTTTTCACTTTTCGTCCATCACCGAGTGTGTATTCAATATATTCATTGGGTATGACCTCATCGTACGTACCTGTAAAGTCAAACCCAAAGCTGCCGTCTTTAGCTTCCATCCTGTACAGGAAGTTGCCACCCGGCCTCAGGTCGTTTTCAGCGCGTGGAGAATGCCAGTCGTCAGAAGCGTGATTCCATTGCGTAACATGCTCAGGATTTGTCCAGAGTTTCCATACTTTTTCTACTGGCGCATTAACTGTTGCTTCTACTTTGATCGTTGGTTTTCCTGTTGCTATCATTTTTGTTTCTGTTTTAAGTGATGAATGATGATTTGTGGATACAAACTTACTATGGGTTTAAGAAGATAAGGGTGTATAAAGCCGACAATTAAAGGGTATTTTGCGACAAAGAATTTAGAAGTTTACATATTAAAAAAGCTTTCGAGCGTTATCTTTATCTACCAACTTCCACTGTATGAATCGTATAGACCGTTTAGCTGCGATGCTTATTCAGCTTCAGTCGAGGCCATTGGTAAAGGCTCAGGATATGGCTGAGAAATTTTCCATAAGCCTGCGAACCGTTTATCGCGATATAAAGGCGCTGGAAGAAGCGGGTGTTCCGGTTATTGGCGAAGCCGGTACAGGTTACCGTTTAATGGAGGGTTATAAGCTACCACCTATCATGTTTAACGAAGATGAGGCCTCTGCCCTGTTAACAGCGGCCAAGCTGATGCAATCCATGAGCGATGGACCCTCTTCTAAATATTACAGCTCGGCTTTAGATAAAATAAGAGCGGTACTGAGGCTGTCAGAAAAAGAACACATCTCTGAAATAGATCAACATATTGAGGTGGTAGCGCACCCGGCATTTATTTACAAAAAGCCAGCAGAGCTACACCTGCCTAAGATATTAAAGGCCATTGCCTCCTCAACCATTTTAGATTTCCACTATACTTCAATTGGGAAAAATGAAAGTTTGCAGCGTAAGGCAGAGCCTGTAGGCATTTATTACCAGGGCAGTCACTGGTACCTGGTAGCCTGGTGTCACTTAAGGAATGATTACCGGAACTTCCGCACAGATAAGATCAACAGGCTGATGCTTACAAACGAAAAGATCACTCAAACGCATCCGCCGCTACAAAATTTCATCAATAAGATGACAGAACAAAGGCAACTGCACAAGGTTGTTATCGAAGTGGAAAGAGATATTGTCAAATATTTCGGGGAACAGAAATATTACAACGGATTTGTGAAAGAGGAAGCAGCAGGCGACGATTATGTACATATGACCTTTCTAACGTGTTCTTTGACAGGCTTTGCCCGCTGGTTTATGTTGATTGGAGATCAGGCCACAGTATTGGAACCTCTGGAGTTAAACGACACGATCGCAGACACTGCCAAAAAAATTTTGAAAAAAGTTCAAGAAAGTCAAACACTGCTGACATAGGGTTGTCACTAGCCGGTTGTTGCTTTGTGTAACAAAACAGCAACACTATGACATTCATTGAGTATTTCAAACAACAGTTTATTGAGGAAGGTGCTACAACCCGTAAAATGCTTTCCCGGATCCAGGAACACCAGTTTGCCTATCAACCCCATCCTAAAAGCATGGATATGAAACGACTGGCCATGCATATTGCCGACCTGCCTGGCTGGATTCATATGATCTTAACCACTGATGAACTTGATTTTGCCCAACCATACGAACAGCCTGAGGTTCGTACTACCGACGACCTGATGGCATATTTCGAAAAACGTTACCAGGATGGATTATCAGTTCTTCTGCCAGAGCACGAAGCTGTATTGCACAAGCCCTGGACATTAAGAAATGGCGATACCATTTATAGCGTAGAGCCTAAAATTGATGTAATACGCATGTCTTTAAGCCAGCAAATACATCACAGGGCACAACTGGGTGTATATTTAAGATTGCTGGATACACCTATCCCAGGCAGTTATGGACCTAGTGCGGACGAGGCTGCTTTTGCCAATGCCGATGCAGCTGCTTCTAATTGATCAATTGATGGGTTAGCGTAGAGGAATGATCATAAATTGTCAATGGTGAATGGAGTAATTTCCATTCACCATTTATTTTTTACTGTTGTAAGCAGGAAGAATGCCCTGGATATAATTGTTTTTGTTACAAGATGGATTGGTGTAATGCTTTTGAATAATTTTATGTAAATCATTAAGCAATGGAACAGCTTACGCCTGAACTACGGTTTGCACAGTTAAATTTTACACTTCCTCCTGCACCGGCGCCCCTAGGTGTTTACAAGCCTTGTCTGATCGTTGGCAATCATTTGTATTTATCTGGCCATGGTCCGCTGCTCAATGACAAAACTTTGATCAAGGGCCGTATAGGAAAGGATATGGACCAGGAAGATGGGAAGAGGGCCGCACGGCAAGTGGGTCTGGCTATGTTAGCTACCATCAAAGCACAATTAGGGAGCCTTGACCGGGTAAAACGGGTGATCAAAGTTTTGGGTATGGTGAACTGTGTGCCGGAGTTTGAAAAACACCCTTTTGTGATCAATGGATGCAGCGAGTTGTTTGCACATATTTGGGGCAACGAAGGTGTAGGAGTAAGAAGTTCAATTGGTGTCGGATCACTGCCGGATAATATTCCCGTGGAAATAGAAGCGTTATTTGAATTGCATTGAATTAGGAACTTTCAAAATTTTAAATGAGTGGGGCCGACGCTCAAATTATTATGAAAGAAAATAAAGAACAGAGGGACTGGTATACCGTTGACAATATCGGTGCTATTGATTCACCAGCACTGCTCGTCTATCTTGATCGTATCCAAAAAAACATAGCATTACTGAAGGAAATGATCGATGATGTAGACAGATTGCGTCCGCATGTAAAAACACACAAGACAAAAGAAGCCTCCTTGCTGCAGATGGAAGCAGGTATCCACAAGTTCAAATGTGCAACAATTGCCGAAGCAGAAATGCTAGCTGATATTGAAGCACCAGATGTGTTACTGGCCTATCAGCCTGTTGGCCCCAAAGTAAAGCGATTCATCTCCTTGATCAAGAAATATCCTGCTACCCGGTTTTCCTGCCTGGTGGATGATCATAAAGTAGCACTGCAAATTTCCGAACAGGCTGTTGCAGCCAACCTTGTCATTCCTGTATTTGTTGATGTTAATGTAGGTATGAACCGGACTGGGATCACTCCGGGCAAAGCAGTTGAATTGTACGCTTTCTGTTCCCGTCTAAAAGGGATCATGCCTATAGGTTTGCATGTATACGATGGTCATATCGTTGATACAGATTTTGAAAAAAGAAAACAGCAGTGCGATGAAGCGTTTGCACCGGTTGAAGATTTAAAAGATCAACTGATAAAAGCTGGTTTTGAAGAACCCATCGTCATCGCAGGCGGCTCTCCAACATTTCCGATCCATGCCCAACGGGAAAAAGTAGAATGCAGCCCGGGTACCTTTATTTTCTGGGATGCCGGTTATACACAGAAGCTTCCCGAACAGCCATTCCAGCCCGCAGCTTTGGTGCTTTCCCGAATCATTTCTCAACCAGGTGAAACGATCTTGTGTACTGACCTTGGACATAAATCCATTGCTGCTGAAAATTCATTGGGCCATCGTGTTTCTTTTCTGAATGCTCCGGAATTACGCGCGATTGCACAGAGTGAGGAGCATTTGGTGGTGCAGGCAGATAAAGGCCACGGCTATCAGGTTGGAGATGTATTGTATGGTTTGCCCTTTCATATTTGTCCTACCTGCGCGCTCTATGAAAAGGCTTTAGTCGTTGAGCATGGGAACGTCACAACCGAATGGCCAATTGTTTCCAGGAACCGTAAAATTTTGTTCTAATCAATATATAGTCTGATGTTCATTATCGATGTCTATTAACGCAACAGAAGCACTACCCCTTTCAATTGTATATCTCCTTCTCCATTCTTTCCCCTGAGCAAATAAACAAAAGTGCCGGTTGGGAGGGGTCTTCCCTTAAGGGTTCCATCCCAGCCTCTGGTGGCATCCTTAGTGGTAAAGATGCGGTTGCCCCAACGGTCGAATACAGAAAACTCCTCCAGTTGTAAGGAAACGCCAACAGGAATGCGAAATACATCATTGTTCCCGTCTCCATTTGGCGTAAAGCTATTGGGCATATAAAGGTTATTGAAAACATTTACCACAACCTTTCCTGTGGCTATACAACCATTATCATCAACTACCTTGAGCTGGAAGGCAGCGGGTGCATTCAGTGGTGCCGTAGTTGGCGTCAGTGATTGAGGGTTCTGTAAAGAGCCGCCGGTAGATGTCCACTCAAAAGAGGCGATATTACCCGAAACCGCAGGAGATAGCTGGAGTTGCTCACCGTTCATAACACTGTGTTCGGCAGGCGTGAAACTAATACCAGGAAGCGGCTTGACGCTTATGGTTTCTTTATTGGACGGTACCGTGTAAGCATTGGAGCAGCCTGCTGCCATGGTGGTCAGTATACAGGAAACCTGGTCGCCATGCTTCAGAGTATTGTTGCTGTATGTGGGCGCATTGGAGCCCGTATTGGCGCCATTCAACTGCCATTGATACGTGGGTGCTGCGCCCGCGTTTACAACATTGGCGGTAAAGGTTACGTTGCTGCCTTCGCAGATATCCAGGTCAGAGGCTTTGATGCTGATGGTGGGCGGGGTTGCATCCTGCACGGTAATAGTAATATGGTTGGAAGTAGCCGTGGTGCCTGTCAGGCATTTGGTAGCCGGATCTGTTGTCATCATGCAGGTAATGTCGTCACCATCTGACAAACTGCTGGTGGTGAAAGAAGCTGTGTTCGTATTGGTGCTGGCGCCATTAATCATCCACTGGAAGGTGGCGTTGGAGCCACCGTTACCCGTAGCAGAGAAGGTAACCGGATTTCCTTTACAAACCGAAGTTGCACTCGCCGTAATTTTTACTTCCGGGCTGACAATTTTATGCATGGTAATGGGAATGATATTGGAATGGTCTTTTGTCGAGCCCTGACAAGCTGGGTGGGATACGGTCATTACGCATTGTACGGTAGCCCCGTTGGGTATAGATGAATAAGAAAAGGAAGTACTGTTGCCACCTGCACTGCTGCCGTTAACCAGCCATTGGTAAGAGGGTGTCATGCGGCCAAAGGAAGGCGTAGCGGTAAACGTGATGCTGGAGCCTTCGCAGACTTCCGTATCGCTGGCCGCTATGGTGACCTCCGGCTCTACGTCGTTATACACTGTCATTGTAATGGTGTTGCTGGTAATGGTAGTATCCCTGCCACAGGCAGTTTTGCAGCTATACTCACATACCACCACATCACCATCTCTCATGGATTCGGAAGTTACAAAAGAAGCACTGTTCGGTCCAGTTACCACACCATTCTTTTTCCACTTATATACTCCATTGGTACCGCCATCGGTAACAGTGGCCGTGAAGGTCACCATCGTGCCGAAACAGATCTTATCCTGGGAGACTTTAATATTGATAGTAGGCAAACACCTGGGATCGCCGCCAAATTTCACTACCCAAAAATCATGACTGGAGCTATGGTTACCTGAAACATCTCCATCACGGGAAGTTGTTGACCCTGCGGCCACGAACCATCCATCTGATGTTGGTTGAAGGGAGGCCAGCTTGTCGGATCCACTCCCCCCGTAACATTTTTGCCATTGTATGTTGCCAGTGTTATCAGTTCTTATTATCCAGTAATCCAAGTCTCCGTGATTACCGGTAACATCTCCATTAGCCGAAGCAGTCTGGGCACCTATTATAAAGCCTTTGTCCGCGGTTTGAATGATACTGGTTGCCATGTCCTGTCCGCTTCCACCATAGCATTTCTGCCACTGCAAGTTGCCATTAGTATCCAGCTTTACGATCCAGGCATCGACATCTCCGTGGTGGCCGCTTACATCCCCGTTATTTGATTTGGTGCTACCTGCAATAATATAACCCCCATCCTCTGTCTGCCGGATACTTTCCCCGGCATCTGTTCCCGTGCCGCCCAGCGCTTTTTGCCACTGCAGATTGCCCCGGCTGTCGATCTTAACCACCCAAAGGTCTTCCGCGCCGTGATGACCATTAACATCGCCGTCAGTAGATGTAGTATAACCCGTCATGATATAGCCGCCATCGCTGGTTTGCTGTATGGATTGTATATCATCGATGCCGGTTCCGCCATAACACTTTGTCCAGAGCAGCACGCCGGCGGCATCCATTTTTACCACCCAGCCATCAAAGTTGCCGTGATTTCCACTTACATCACCATCATTTGAATAAGTATCGCCGGCTACTACAAAACCTCCATCCCGAGTTTGGATGACACTGTGTGCATTATCGTGCCCACTGCCACCCAAAGTTTTTTGCCATTGCAGGTTTCCATTGACATCCAATTTGGTGAGCCAGAAATCAGTAGCCCCCTGGCTGTAGCTGACAAGGCCATCCCTGGAATCTGAATAACCCGCGATGATATAACCATTATCGGAAGTTTGTTCCACACTGTAAGCCACATCAGATTTGCTGCCTCCCAATGTATGCTGCCATTGCAGGGTGCCGTCCTTATCCATTTTTACCACCCAATAGTCTGTAAAACCATAATTCGCCGGAACATCCCCGTTGGTAGACATGGTGGTACCAATGGCAATATAGCCACCGTCTTTTGTGGGGCGGATGCTACTTGCATTATCGTCATTGGTGCCGCCGAAGCACTTTTGCCATTGAACAGGAGGCTGTGGATAAGTGGTCAGGGCAAAGGAAAAGATCAGGAGCAGAAATATGGATAGGTGTTTTATAATGAAGTTGGATGCGGCCATTCCGTAAATGATTAAGTGGGTACTTAAAGTTAAGGCTTGATCGTGGATAACTTGTGCAATGCCACTAATAATTTTAGTTTTAATTTGCTGCTGTTTCTTGAACAGAAAGATCCTGCGGCAGACCTGATGGAACATTCATATTACATACCACAAACAGAAAACAAGTTCCTGCAACTGGAAAAACCCATTGTTTTCTTTGATCTGGAAACCACAGGCACCAACACTACCAAAGACAGGATCATAGAGCTTTGTGCCATCAAGGTCAATACCGACGGCTCCCAGGAAGAATTGTATCACCTCATTAATCCTACCATTCCGATCTCTCCCGCAGCAACAGCAGTGCACGGCATTACCGATGAAATGGTGGCAGATAAACCTACTTTCGGGGAACTGGTGGAGGAACTGGCCGTCTATTTCCATGGGTGTGACCTGGGTGGATATAACATCAAGCGGTTTGACGTGCCCATGCTGATGGAAGAATTCCACCGATATAAAAAGTATCCCATTCATTACAGTGAAGTGAAACTGGTGGATGTGATGGCTATTTATCATAGAAAAGAAAAGCGGGACCTCTCTGCTGCCGTCAAGTTCTACTGCGACAGGGAGCACGAAGAAGCACATTCTGCCAAAGCCGACGTACTGGCTACAATTGATATTCTCAAACGCCAGCTCCTGAAGTATGATGACCTGGAGCCCAATACCAGCTTTCTGCACGACTACCTGAATAGCGGCAACACTGTTGACATCAGCGGCAAGTTTGTGCGCAATGAAAATGGGGATATTGTATTCAGCTTCGGTAAACACCAGGGAAAACTGGCCTGCACAGAGCGCGACTACCTGAAGTGGATGCTCACCGGCGATTTTCCGGTAGACACCAAACAAGTTGCCAACCGCATTTACAAGAACTGCATCTGGGAAGAAGAGATCAAGGCCTGGCTGCATGACAACAAGATCGTGCAGGATGTTTCATTAGCATCAGCTCTGTATACGGCCGTGAAGTTTACAAAGGACATTCATCCTTTTGCAGTTCATAAGAAGGATAATAAGGTGACAGTTACGTATAGTACGGAGCCTACTGCTTCTTATACACTGGCACACCAGGATGCGGTCGGGATTATTTTGAAACTATTAGATATTTGCCTGAGGCAGGGTGATTAGGTCACGAGTGTGTTCTTATTATCCGTCTTCGAACACTAAATTGTTCATTTTCGCACACTTCTTATTCTATCTTATTAGTAAAACCCTTATCTACAAAGGTTTTGAGGATTGGCACAGCGGTTGACAAGCTATTACCATGTTCAAAAACTACCTCATTACCGCATTCAGGAACTTTTGGCACAACAAAGTTTTCTCAGCGATTAATGTTTTGGGATTATCCATTGGCATCAGTGCAGCACTTGTAATATTCCTTATTGCTTATTATGAATTCAGCTATGACAAATTTGAGCCTGATAAAGACCGGATTTATCGAGTAGTACTCGATGCAAAATTCAATGGCAACGAAGGTCATAGTGCTGCGGTGCCTGCACCATTGAGTGGTGCTATACAAAATGAAGTAACAGGTGTAGCGCAAACTGTTCCTGTTATGCAGTTTCAGGGAGATGGTACTGCAAAAGTGAACATTGAAAATGAGAGTACTGATAAACCCATTGTATTTAAAAAACAAGAAGATATTGTTTTTACCAATCCGCAGTATTTTTATTTACTACCTTATCAATGGATTGCAGGTTCGCCAGAATCTTCTTTGCAAAATCCATTCAATGTTGTATTAACCGAAAGCAGGGCTAAGCAATATTTTTCATCACTGCCTATAAGCAATATCATCGGCAAACAAATAAATTATAATGACGATTTCACGGTAACTGTTTCAGGCATTGTAAAAGATCTGAATAAACAGACTTCTTTTACCGCTGTTGAATTTATTTCATTTGCCACTATTGCAAAAACACATTTGCAGGATCAGTTTATGATGAATGTCTGGAACGACTGGATGGCTTATTCTCAACTGTATGTAAAACTTGAAAAGGGCAGCAACGCCCGGCAAATAGAGACACAGTTAAAAACACTCTTGAATAAATATAATAAAGAAGCAAACAAAGACACCGCCAATACTATGCGCTTTCGCCTGCAACCGTTGAATGATGTGCATTTCAACAGTCTTTACGCCGGCTTTGGACAAAGGATTGCGCATAAGCCAACACTATACGGCTTGTTTGCTATTGCAGCTTTTCTTTTATTGCTGGGATGCATCAATTTTATAAACCTTACTACGGCAAATGCATCAAAACGTGCTAGAGAAATCGGCATCAGAAAAACAATGGGTAGTTCAAGAAAACAACTGATCTTTCAATTTATAGGTGAAACATTTTTTATCACCATTATAGCCGCCATCATTTCGGTTTCCATAACACCGTTGCTGTTGCATACTTTCTCAGACTTTATGCCTCCGGGCTTACACTTGAATATACTGCAGCAGCCTTTTGTGTTTTTGCTTATTGCCCTGCTTATCGTTTTTGTAAGCTTTGTTTCCGGGTTGTATCCTGCGCTGATATTATCGGGACTCAGTCCTGTTACCGTTTTAAAAAATCAAGCCTTTTCCAATCGCAATGAAACACGTCATGCCTGGGTAAGAAAGGCATTAACAGTGTCGCAGTTTGTAGTGGCTCAGTTTTTTATCATCGCCACAATCATGGTGAGCAAACAAATCAACTATTCATTGAACTCTGATTTAGGATTTCATAAAGAAGGCATCGTAACGTTTCAAACACCACGCGATACAGTAGCCATGCATGCACAGCAATTGATCAATGCCCTCAATGCTATTCCGGAAGCAGAAGTGGCAAGCAGGGGTTTCTTTTCTCCTGCAGATGAAGGAGTTGCTTACACAAATGTATCTTATCCGTCAAAGCCTGAAATAAAACCACAGGTACAGATCAGATGGGGTGACACAAATTATATTAAAGTATATGGAATCAAATTGTTGGCAGGAAGAAATGTGGCGCCGAGCGATACCATGAAAGAATTTATCATCAACAATACCTATGCACAATTGCTGGGTTTTCAAAAACCTGAAGATGCTATTGGCAAGCAGTTAAACTTTAATGGAAAGAATATGCCGATTATTGGGGTGATGCATGATTTTCACGACCAATCCATGCATGGTCCCATCATGCCGCTGGTGTTTACAGGAAGAAGCGGGGATTTTTTTCATGTTAAGTTAAAACCAAATACGCCTGGTGGCGTATTGTGGCAAACGGCCCTGCTTAAAATTCAAAAAGCTTATAAACAAATTTATCCCGATGAAGACTTTACTTATAAATTCTATGATGATACCATCGCATCATTCTATACAAGCGAACAACGAACGGCAAGCTTGTTGACATGGGCAACCGGTCTTGCCATTTTTATAAGCTGTTTGGGTTTATTAGGTCTTGTAATGTATACTATCAACACACGCACAAAAGAAATAGGTATAAGAAAAGTGCTTGGAGCTTCGGTTACCCATATTGTTTCTGTTTTATCAACCGGTTTTATGCGACTTGTGTTTCTTGCTTTTCTTATTGCTGCACCAATAGCGTGGTGGGCAACATATACTTGGCTACAAGATTATGCCTACAGAACACCTATGAGTTGGTGGGTATTTGTTGTAAGCGGTATGTCAATGTTACTGATAGCGCTCATTACATTAATTATGCAGACGATCAAGGCAGCAATGGCAAATCCAGTGAAGAGGTTGAAAACAGAGTAGTAGCGTCTAAATCACCCATTACTATCTGCAGGCACAACAACGTCATGGAAAGCTCTTCATAAAGCAACAAGAGATGGTTTCATGCCAGCCGGAAATTAGCAGGCCAGAGAAATAGACGGTTCTCTGTTTCTCTGGCTGGCCGCTGGAGCCATTGCCTCTTCCTGTTCCACCACAACTCCATCACCGTCACTGCATAGCACAAACCTGTTCTTCACATATACATACGGCAGATCAATACAGGTAAGCTTATAACACTCAACTATTGTACCTCTGGAAGTGTTACCATAAACCTCGCTTTCTACTACATAAATAGCGCCCTCTGTTAATAAAGGTTCTGTGCCAATATCTTCAGGCCTCCTTCCTCCATCTACACACATCACTCTCATAGTTGTTTTCTTTAGCTATATGCCAATATATTGCCAGAAATGGAGGAGCATGATAGATGGTAGATGGTGGATGATAGATGATAGATAATAGGTTAGTTATGAGTTGAGAGTTGTGCGTTATGGGTTATGAGAGATTGGATGAGTAATTAAGTTATGGTTATCTTTAAAAAAAATCAACGAAAAATTTTTTATATAAAAAAAATTATTAGCATATTTACATGTCCCCTCTATGCTAACTGCTTACCGTTTCCCCATGGAAGTCTTGAGTTTTTTAGGTTTATAATGAATGGCTTCTGTTCGATTGCTTGTGGTCGTGAAATTTCTTTGTGCAAAACAGGCCCTTCCTTATAGTATGCTGTCTTATTAAAATCACCTAATACATCTTACATGGCACTGTATTTTGGACCCGTAACCAAAGAAGCGCAGGAAATCCTTAACTACTGCACCAAATACCTCATCAGGGATGTTTCCAGAGAGCCCGATGGAAAATCTCCTACAGAAGGCTGGCGTTTTCCCTTAGTAGCATCAGTACTTCACGATGGTAATCATTCTTGTCAGTTCAATGAAGTCACGTTTATTTACTACAACCAGGATGGTAAAATTATCAACAGTGTGGAAATTGTTGGCAGCTTTTTCCCCATGTACAAATCATTGAAGCTGCAACAGGTACAATATGATGATGAGGATACGCCTCTTTATTACCTCACCATTATCCTTCCCGTTGGCAAGGGCTATCACTACAAATTTCTCGTCAATGGCGAAGATTTGTTAGACCCCATCAATCCTCAACGGATCACCTTAACCAACGGCAAAGAATGGTCGTTTTTCTATACCGATTATTACAATTACACAGCCAACTTTGAAGAATGGGAACTCAACCTGTTAGGCCGCCTGGTAGAACAAATAGTTCTCTTCCGCACTGAGGATGCGCAAAACTTCATTAACCGTTACTACCAGGGTTTAACCCGGGGCGAGAAAGAAGCCATGCCTATTCACCGGTTAGACCAATCTGTAGGTGAGATCAATTACATCACCAACATTCTGGCTAAGGAAGAGCGTCACCACCTGATCGATTATAAGGTATGCCTGAATGTTATTGACCAGTTGCTGCGGAAGTGGAATCCTTTTGTGAATTCATGGGAGGTTTCCTTTGAGATGATCAATGACCTGTACAACCAAATGGCTACCAACAATGTATTGGGGTGGGATTATAGCCAATACAACGACCCGCAATACTTTTTGAAATTATTGAGGAGGCATTGTATCACCGGCGCTTTTTGTCATCCGAAATATGGTGGCAATATCGGGGGTGCCGGCTGGAATTATTTAAAAGAGAAGTATTGCATTAAAGATAAAGCAGGAATAATCGTTGACAGCTATTTTAACTGGGACCTGGCCATTGAACCACCTTTAGGAAAAAATCTTTTATACAAAGGATAAACTTTCATACACTCTTAATTACACATCAATGAACACTACTTACGATGTCATTGTTATAGGCAGTGGCGCCGGCGGAGCTCCTATTGCCTACACTTTAGCCAAGAAAAACAAGTCAGTTCTCGTTTTGGAAAAAGGCCCACTCATCCGCCCACAGAGTGAAGTAACTTCCACACTCAGCACATTCAAAAGAGATGAATTAATCTCTGATGGCGCCGAACAAATTATTAAAGTAAAAGAAGCCGCCAATAATGGCCGCCCTTTCTATGCCAGCCATGTAGAACCGGACCTGAATGACGAGCCGCATATCTACAAAGACAAGGATGGACTGGACAAGGTTACCATTGAAGGCTATACGGCACAGGTAGTAGGCGGCGGCACCAATCTATACGGGGCTGTTTCTTTACGGTTTACACCCCGTGACTTCAAGTTAAAATCGTTTAATGAAAATCGTAACCTCCCCTTTGATCCCAATGGTGATATCAAGCGGGAAGCAAGAGACTGGCCCATTGATTATGAGACGTTACGTCCTTATTATGAAATGACAGAACAACTGGTAGGATTGAATGGAACGGCTGAAAACCAGTTAAAACCATTCAACGGTAACAACTTTTATCAAACACCTTTAAAGCCTAATCCCATCAGTGAATTTGCCTTACAAGGCATGGTCAAATTGGGTGAGTTGATGAACCCTAGTAAACCTATCAAGCCTTACCGCACACCATTGGCTGTAATCACCCAGGATCATGAACCCAGTGGCCGGAAAGTACCTGCAGACCCTGAGTCCATTAAAACCAGTTATGTCAACCGTTATGGTGATCCGATGGGCTATAAGTCCAGCACCTGGGTTTCCCTGTTGAGTCCTATTGAGGACCTGCCCAATTTTACCATCCAACCCAATTGCGTGGTGACACACATCAGCTCTGAAAATGGCAAGGTCAACAAGGTTCATTTCCGTGATGCTATAGGAAGGACGCGCACCGTAGAAGCCAAAGTAGTTGTCGTAGCCTGTTCCGCTATTGAGTCTGTAAGGTTGTTGCAGCTCTCTG
>CBKWHA010000061.1:0-24520 GCA_966674115.1 uncultured Chitinophagaceae bacterium | reverse complement strand
ATCGGGGTATCGGTTGTACCATTTGGTCAATGGTGAGCCAAAGCTGTTTTCATTGGCATCAAGGAAGATTCTTGCCTCTCCTTTAAATTCATCTCGGGCTGATGAATAAGGTGTTAATACTTTTATGTTTTCTCTAACGAGATTATTTAAATTAAACGTAACCACTGATTTATTGGTTTTATTAAAATTATTTTTTCTTATTAAAGGCCAAATACGCCACAATAATCTATCAAATCTCTCCAAATTAGGGTTCAGATATCCTAACCCTTACCGCATTGGCATGCGCTTTTAAACCCTCGGCTTCAGCCATTTCTATTACTGTTTGCGCAATATTTTGCAGACCGTCTTTTGAGAGCCTCTGAAAAGTGATCTTCTTTACAAAACTGTCTACACTTACACCACTGTATGCACGGGCAAAAGCATTTGTGGGTAATGTATGATTGGTACCGCTGGCATAATCACCAACACTTTCAGGAGAATAATTACCGATAAAAACAGAACCTGCATTTGTGATCTTCTCAGCAATCGCCTCTGCATCATTGCAACAGATGATCAGGTGCTCGGCTGCATACTCATTCACCATTTCAAGGGCATCGCTCATAGAACTCACAACAATTGCCTTGCTATTATCCAACGCCTTTTGTGCCAGGTCCTTCCGGGGCAACTGCTCTAATTGCTTTCCAATCTCTTTTAAAACACTTTGAACTATGAACTCTGAACTGCTAACTAACAACACCTGGCTGTCCACCCCGTGTTCTGCCTGTGATAATAAGTCAGATGCAATGAAAGCAGGATTAGCCGTATCATCAGCCAGCACACATACCTCGCTTGGACCAGCAGGCATATCAATAGCCACGCCACCTACCTGTACCAATTGCTTGGCTGCAGTTACATATTGGTTACCAGGGCCAAAAATCTTAAACACAGCAGGAATACTTTCCGTTCCGTATGCCATGGCAGCAATAGCCTGGGCCCCGCCTACTTTGAATATCTTTTTAATACCGACCAGGTTGGCTGTATATAATATGGCTGGATGCAGTTTACCTTCTTTGTTACAGGGCGAACACAATACTACTTCTTTACATCCGGCTATTGCAGCAGGAACGCCCAACATAAGAATGGTAGAAAACAAAGGTGCAGTGCCTCCCGGAATGTATAAGCCCACCTTTTCAATACCTACACTTTTTCTCCAGCATTCAATGCCCGGCATCGTTTCAACAGAGCGGGGCTTGTGTATTTGAAAAGAATGAAAGGTGAAAATGTTCTCTTTCGCCTGTTGAATGGCCTGCTTTAATGCCTCTGGCAATTGCAATTCCGCCTTTGCGATCTCTTCTGCATTTACTTGTAAGTCTATCAATTCTGCTCCATCAAACTGTTGGGAAAGCTTTCTTAAAGCCGCATCTCCATTCTGTTTTACATCGGTCAAAATAGATTGTACTGACTGCAAAACTGCTGTATTATCAATATACGGTCTTTGTAAAAGCCCGTTCCAGTCTTGTCTTAGAGGGTTGCTGAATAGCTGCATTTTCTTTTTTGTTTATACGATCATCTTCTCGATAGGCACCACCAAAATACCTTCGGCACCGGCTGCTTTTAATTGTTCGATCTTGTCCCAAAACTCATCTTCGCTCAATACACTATGAACAGAACTCCAGCCTGATTCTGCCAGGGGTAGTACGGACGGACTACGCATACCTGGTAAAAGCTTAATGATTTCTGAAAGAGATTCGTTGGGGGCATTCATTAATACATATTTATTCTTTTTCGCTTTCCGTACAGAACGGATGCGGAATAAAAGCTGGTTCAATACGGACTGTTGCTCCTCCGAGAGCTGCTTTGTCCTGACCATCACCGCTTCACTTTTAAGAATAGGTTCTACCTCTTTCAAACCATTCATAAACAAGGTAGATCCACTGCTCACAAGGTCGCACACAACATCGGCCAAACCAATGCCCGGAGCTAGTTCTACCGAACCGCTGATCTCGTGGATCTCGGCCTGCACACCATTCTTATTCAAAAAATCCTGTGTTAAGAATGGATAGCTTGTCGCTATTTTCTTTCCTTGTAAAAATTGTGCATCAAAATAGTCATCAGTTTTCTTTACCGCAATGGATAAACGGCATTTGCCAAATCCTAACTTCTCAACAATATCTACCGATTTATTCTTTTCATACAGCACATTCTCCCCTACAATGCCGATATGGGCTACGGCGTCTTCCACATATTGCGGAATATCGTCATCGCGTAAGAAGTAGGCTTCAATCGGGAAGTTATCAGCAGCACTTTTCAATTGATTGTTGCCATTTTTAATATTGATGCCGCAATCATTGAGCAGCTTCATGGAATCCTCGTGCAGCCTTCCGGACTTTTGAATTGCGAGTTTCAGGACCATTTGTTGAATTAATTAATTGATTTACTTTTTGGTTCAGTTTTAAAACGAAAAAGGCCTACCCGTGGGTAAGCCTCAATTATTTGTACACACAAAACATCAATGGCTTACCCCTGAAGGCAAGTATGAGTATGATGTGTATGTGCGAAAATTGTCATAATTGTGGCGCAAAAATAAGACTTGAGGAATTTCTACCAAAAAAAATAAAAAAGATCGGGCAAGAATGCCCGATCATTGATTTCCCGGCGGTTTGGACCCACTATCGTTTTTTAAAGCTAAAAGCACGGGAAATGTTGAAACCAAAAAAGATGTCTCCATCACCCCACAAACCAGGAGTCTTGGCCAGGTAATAAGGAGCGGTCATACCTCCTGAATTGGTAAATACCAACTGGAACACATGCCCTCCTGTTTCAATATCAAAACCAAAAGAGACCGAATGGTGTATTTCGGTACTCCTTACCTGGTCTGTTGGCAGGTAGTTGTATTCGCCATTGATACTGATTCGCTTGGTAATTTTCATCCTGCCACCTACACCCAAAGCAAACAGGTCATTTTTATCCTGTGGTGTTGGAACTAGGTTGAAATGTAACCAGGTAGGACTCAATTGCAGCGAAAGCCGTGAATTGAACTTTCGGGCCAGCAGCAATTGTGACACATAGGAGGTTCGGTATTTTGAGGTGATATATGGCTTGTCTGGATAACGCAATGTGGTATATGCTAGCAGGCCGTAAAGACTGGCAGTAACCGGCATTTTTCCTTCAGTCTGCTGCAGAGCTTTCCATTTTATAGAAGCATCATAGGTTTTATCCAGTGAACTTCTACCTACACCAATGGATACGCGGTCAGTAAGACCATAATCCAGGCCAAACCGGATATTGGCATTGTCCAGCCCAAAAAGTGCATAGGCACCTTCATTGAGTCGTCCAAAACGGTGCATGATCAGAAACTGTAAACCGTTTTTTCCTGGCGATTCTACGGTTGGTGTATTGATAATTTGTGTAGCCTTAAATGTACCTGCAGAAAGATCCTGTTGCCATTGTTCCTGCATGGAATCTTCCAACTGTTGTAGCAATGTCGAATCCTGGGCTAGAGCAGGCATTGCCATGATCAATATAAATCCTTTAAATATATACTTTAGCATAGAATTCATTTTAATTTGTTGCACTTGATTTGTACGCGTACATCCATTTGTTGTGCAATCTTTTCTCTCACAAGTGAAGGTATCTCAATATTGAAATCAGCAGGCTTTAGCTTGAATTCCGATTTACCGGTCAACACGCCGTCCTGAACTTCAATACTGGCTGGCACTTCAATGGTCCTGGTAACACCATGAAAGGTTAATTGGCCTTTTACCTGCACGGGATAAACACCATTCTTATTAACATCCACATCACCATTATAGGTGCCCACAAAGCTTGCTTTAGGGTAACGGTCACTTTCTGCATAGTTCTCGTTAAAATGTGTTTGCATCAGTTGCTTTTGAAAAGTAAATCCCTTCACGAGCAGGGTAAATGCAATATTCTTTTTTGCAGCATCGATCATTGCGTAGGTCTGCTTGTTTTCTGCCCGTATATCTTCCAGAGGTGTTTTAGAGTAAAACCCTACAAACCCATTCCGGGTCAGAAATGTTTGCGCGCCTGCTTCAAAGCAAGAGAAGAAAAGTATAATAAATGCGATATTTTTCATGAGGTAATTCTACAAACTTGAAATTTAAAAATAAAGCTACCTGTTGCCATTTGCCGGCAACTGGTAGCCCTAAACCTGACTTAGTTATTCAATGCGCCATTGTTGATCCAAGAACGGATTTTATTGATATTACAATCAGACAGCTTTGCACCGCCCTGTGGCATTGCGGGATAACCCTGTGCATGAGTAATCACACCGATCAGGCTACCATTCAATCCTCTTGTTTTTACCGTGTTATAGTTATCCAAAGCAACGCCTCCATTTGCTTGTCCATTACCGTGGCAACCATAACAATTGGCTTGCAAAATAGGCACAACACCTGTTGAATATTTCACGTTTGCAGTATCGCAGGTACTGCCGCCGTTATTAGATCCACCATTGTTGGAACCATTGTCTGTAACATCTTGCTCATTATCTTTTGAGCAGGCTATAACTGTAAAGCTCACCAGGGCGATTGCCGAAAAAATTACAAAATAACGTTTCATGGTAGTGCGAATTGTTTTTTAAGTTTTTGGTTTAATTTTTTATTGTTTTAAAAAAGTTGTTTTGTAAAACCTATTGGATTTCTTCAGTATTGACAATAAGGTTCTGTTTCAAAAAAGAATACTCTTTTTTGATTGACTAACTATTATTATATGATTAACGGATAGGCCGGGTAAATCCAATAAAAATACCTTTGCTGCCTATTGGCATATCTCCAATGCCCACACCGCTCAGCGGCAGCTTCAGATATGGCTCAAGACGCAGACTGCCTGCATTACCAATTTTCTTCTCATACCCGATACTCAGGTTGAGAATAGATACCCAGTTACGCGATGCGTTGTTGTACTGCTTATTATACTTGTGTTGTATTCCATAGTAATCAACTGTATAATCATAGGCTTCTTTTTTCATTAGGTAAGAGGATATGCCCGCAGTTGCAAACGCGTTATAATGATTCTTTTGTGCCCAGTTATATTTCAGGTTCACTGGAATTTCAAACATATTACAGTAACCATCTACATCTATAACTTTTGCATACTGCGGAAGTCCAAGACTTCTTTTATCAAAGTACTCTCCTGTAGTATAATAATCTTTGCGATCCCATAAAACGCCAGACTCTAAAGAGAACCTTTTATTGAATTGATAACCAACGATCAAGCCTAAGGTATAACCTGGATTGCTTACTTTTTGAGATTTTATGGTGCTAACATCAGGCCCTGCCGCAAACCCAGCATATAATCTTTGTCCAAATAGTTTTTTGCTTGCCATTGTTTCTTCGCTTTCTTTTTTAGCAATTTCAATCCTGCCAGGTGTACGCAACCGGAGGCTATCAAGAGAAGATGGTTCACCATAAGCTTCTGTAATCCTATCTACTGCAATAACTCCACGCTGATCTGGTAATCGATGAGCAATAGTTTCAGTTCCTGGATCAGGTTCTTTTTCTTGGGGCAGAATTAAAAACGGGCTTCTGGGTTCCTTTTTATGCACCATACTGCTTTCTGAATGATGAACAACACCTCCTATATTAGTTTTTTGGTCAGTATTTGTTTCTTGATTAGTAGTAATCAATACTTCATTTGTCCCTGTTTGCTCATTTGTTGAATGATCACCTGTCTTAGTAAAGGAAGTATCAACTCCAGGTTGTGCAGTGCGTTCTGTTTTCTGAATATAGGTTGTGCAAATAACAATCAGGAAAATAGCAGCTATCCAAAGGAAACTTTTCAGCTTCCTGGTGCTTAGCGACATGTCCTCCCTCTTGCCGGATTCAAGTCTTTGCATCACCTTATTCCAATCTGCCCCTTCGGTATGCAGTGGGTAATCTTCTGCAGCCCTTCGAAACAGATCATCCATATCGTTATTTATAGATTGCATACATCGGCTTCTTCATTGTCTTTTTTTAGAATTTTTTTTAGTTGTGCACGCGCTTTAGACAGGTTCGATTTACAGGCACCTACTGAAATTCCCAGCTTTTTTGCAATTTCCTGGTGCGAAAAGCCATCTATAACATGCATATTGAATACAGCCCTGTACGATGGTGGCAACTTTCTCACCTGTTCAATTACTTCTTTATACAATATCTTTTGATCAGCCGCTAAACTGTTGTCAGCAATTTGCCATACATAATCGGGCAGGTCACCAATTTCCGGCAGCATATGCTGCCTCCTCAGTTCATCTATGGCCGTATTCACCATGATCCGCTTCAGCCACCCCATGAGCAACTTCTCCGTGTGTGTCTCGTCCCTGCTTTCGAACTTTTGAAAATTCTGGAACAGCTTTACAAAACCATCATTTACCACGTCAACCGCCTTATCATAGTGGAAAATATAACGGAATACAATCTTAAGGGCATAGCCATAGAAACGCTCATAAAGCATCTTCTGATGCTTATGGTCGTGCATAGTACACCCCCGGATTATAATATGTAAATCTTCCAAACTTTGATAGCGGGTTGTGGTTTCAGAAAATGAATACGATAAATTTTGCTCAGGGTTGCCTGAATATAAAAATCTATTTATAATTTAGGAAAAAGTCCAAAACCGGATGGTTCGAAGCCCGGGAGATTGATCATTTATAAAATAAAATTTTTTATAAAATTAAAAATTTTAAAATTTCTGGATTTTGGACTTTCTGAACTTGTCTACTTCTCATATAGTAAACAATTTATTAACGTCTGAAAACAGACCTTTGTAAAAAGCAAGCCTATGAGAAAGTTTTACTTATTCTTGGTACTTGTTGCGGTTTACCAGCTTTCATCGGCCCAAAAAATTGAAAGCATTGCTTTTAACCTTTACACAGACAGTCTGAAAAAAGGTTTTTACAATTACATTAGCGTGGATGGCAGATATCAGGATGGACGCTGGCAACCCCTTGATTCAAACACGGTCATTCTCTCCGCCAACGCGGGCCACTTTAAAGGCAATGACTTGTTTATTGATAGTTCTTACCTGAGGGATAGCATCGTAGTAAGAGCAGCTTTGAGAAGCAACCCCGCAATCTGGAAGGAGATTATAATTTATATCAGAAAAAGGCCTTTTAATGAGCCTTTGAAAACGAATGAGGAGATTCTAGACGAAATAAGAAGACCCAGGAAAGCAAAGAAGAATTTGGTGTAATACAAATTCTTCTTTGAAAATAACGCTCCCAATTTCTCTTTCTTAAGAAAGATCTTCCAACACTTTGTTCATTTTCTTGGCGTCTTCCAGGAATTTAGCCAACCCAATATCTGTTAATGGATGCTTTAATAATCCTAAAATTGACTCCAGCGGACAGGTACACACATGAGCGCCGGCTTCAGCAGCACGTACAATATGATTGGGATTCCTGATAGAAGCGGCCAGTATTTCCGTTTTATAACCCTGTATCGAGAAAATTTGAGAAAGCTGTTCTATAAGCAACATGCCATCCCAACCGCTATCGTCAATGCGCCCTATGAAAGGAGAAACATACACAGCCCCCGCTTTAGCGGCTAAAATTGCCTGCCCTGCAGAAAATACCAGTGTACAATTGGTACGGATGCCGTTATCTGTTAACCACTTAATGGCTTTTACCCCTTCCTTGATCATAGGCACTTTTACTACAATGTTGGGATGTATATCTGCCAGCTTTTTACCTTCTTCAATAATTTCCTCAAATTTGGTTGATATAACTTCGGCGCTGATATCGCCATCCACCATTTCGCAGATTGTCCTGTAGTGCTCAATGATGGCATCTTCTCCGGTAATGCCTTCCTTGGCCATAAGCGAAGGATTAGTAGTTACACCGTCTAGTATGCCTAATTCATTTGCTTCCTTAATCTGATCAAGATTGGCTGTATCAATAAAGAATTTCATACCTCAAATCCCCCAAAGGTTTTAGGTGAACAATACAAAAATGATAATTAGCTACAATGAGATATGAAAGTTAACAAGAAAAGAGATAAAAAGATAGGAAGAAAAAAAGGCAGGCTACTTACATCGCACCGCTACAACCGCCTACCCTTGCTACCTTCCGGTCCTGGGGGATTCAGCAGGAGCTGGCCGTGTAAGACCTGCCGGGTTGCAAAATTAGGGGAAACGAATTGAATATGTGCAGCTTATGCTTTCAAATTCGTTAAAAACTTAGAAAAAATAATCATCAACTACAACCCACTATTCTCCCGCCGCTCGTAACTCCTTGCTAATTGCCTATTGCTTATTCCCCACTCATTACTCATTACTCATCACTGATCACTCATTCACCTCACTCATCATTCTTCAGCAACTGCACGTTCTCACCACCATTTTGTTGCTTTCCTAAATAACCAGGCAGGTCCATACCAGCCATATCGAATATATCTTTCAGTGGGGGAACAGCTTTGTATAAACCAGAAACAAAGCTGGCAGTTGAATTCTTACCGTCCCCATTCTGACCATTCTCCCAAACTGTAACCTTGTCGATCTTAATATTCTTAATTGCCTCAGTTTGCATTTTCACCAGTTCAGGCAGCTTATCTGAGATCAGAAGCAACACCGCATCCTTCGGATTATTGCCTGCAGCCTTCACAATTTTGTCCAGGCCTTCAGCTTGTTTGGTAAGTATTTCAAACATACCCCTTGCCTCAGCTTCCAGTTTGGCGTAAATAGCATCTGCTTCACCTTTTGCTTTTTCACGAATACGTTCTGCTTCCGCCTGAGCCTCAATGATGGCTTTCTGCTTTTCAATTTCAGCAGTTACTACAATATTGGCATTTTGTGAAGCTCTCTCCTTTTCAGCCCTGGCTTCTTCTGCCTTGCGTTCGGCAGTATAGGCTTCTTCCAAAGCTTTAGCTGCTTGAACTTTCTCTGCTGCAGTTGCTTTTTTCAATGCTTCTGCTTCGCGCTCCCTTCTTTCTGCATCAGAGCTTGCGATCTGGATCTTTGATTGGTTCTCCCCTTGAACAGCAATCGCATTGGCTTCAGCAGTTTTAATACGGGTATCCCTTTCAGCTTCAACCTTACCAATCTGCTCATCACGTTTGGCCGCGGCAATCAGCACCTCTCTGTCTTTTACAGCCGATGCAATCAGCGTATCACGATCACGTTGGGTTTCAGCAATCTTTACATCACGGTCTTTCTGTGTTTGTTGAATGCTGATGTCGCGGAAACGTTCTGCCTCAGCTTTACCAACCTCCCCTATCCTTTCTTGTTCAGCTACGCTTTTCTTGGCCTCGTTAATGGCTTTGGCAGCGGCTTCTTTACCCAAGGCTTCAATGTAACCGCTTTCATCTTTAATATCAGTGATGTTTACGTTGATCAACTTCAAACCGATCTTTTTCAATTCAGCTTCCACGTTAGAAGCAACATTGCTGAGAAACTTATCCCGGTTGCTGTTGATCTCTTCGATATCCATCATAGCAACCACAAGACGCATTTGTCCTAAAATGATATCATTGGCCAGTGCATGAACATCATTCCGCTGCAAGCCCAATAATCTTTCAGCAGCATTTTCCATGATGCCGGGCTCTGTAGAAATGCCCACAGTAAACTTTGAAGGCACATCCACACGGATATTTTGCTTACTCAAGGCATTGGTCAGGTTTACTTCAATGGACATCGGCGTCAGATCTAGAAAGGAATAATCCTGTATAATGGGCCAGATAAAGGCGGCACCACCATGAATACATTTGGCACTTAGATTGCCATCCGTTCCTTTGCCCACTTTACCATAAACAACCAACACCTTGTCGGAGGGACAACGTTTATACCGTTGAAAAAGGGAAAAAACAAGAATAAATACAAAGAGTACCGCAACAGCGATCACAATCAGCAGATACGTAGCCATAGTTCTGGTTTGGAGGATTTAGAAATTAGGAATTAAGAAATGATATGTGCACTCACCAGGAGGATCTGGTCGTTTAATATATTAATTACTTGTATAGGTCTACCGGTGGAAATATCTTCTGTATCATCAGTCATGGCATCTAGTTCCACTAACCTGCCCTGCATTTGAATATGTACCTTACCTAAACCATTGCGTTTGGCAGGTATACGCAAATAGGTCTCTCCAACCTGGTTAACAGCATTTTTCATCTGCAACGTTCCGCTGTTTCGGAGTTTTGCCGTATTGCGCATGAGCAGGTACATAATGAAAACCATAGAAATACCGGCAACCAAGGCAATCAGCACGACAAGAAAATTATTGATACCACTTTTATATGCAGCCAACCCCGCCCAGCCAAACATGGTAAAAAAAGCAATAAGATTCTTTACAGTAATGAACTCATTACCAAAGTCCTGGTCAACGCCATCCAAAAAGCCGGCGTCATCCAAATCCCCACCAAAAAAAGACAAAACTGTTTGAGCAAGAAAAAGAAAGGAAAACAACAGGGCAATACTCCACAAAATAAGTTCAAAACCCTGGAGACCTGCCCACCACCTGGAAATTTCAGAAAACATGCAGTTAGTTATTTCTGCATCGAATATAGAGAATTTATGGTTTATGGTTTATGGTTTCCTTGAGAAATTCAACTCACTACGACAACAATAAACAATAAACCATAAACCCTACAATCCCGTCCTGTGCAACACAGAGTTCAAAGAAGTATAACCAATTAGTTCATCTGCCCGCGCGCCAAAAGGCCGGTAATAGACCAATATGATATAACTGTTTTCCGTACCCCAGTAATTACCCTCCGTCTGGCTGAAATCAGGATACCCCTTCTTATCTAATGGTAGTGTTACATAGTTATAGTTGTAATACCCTTGTTTCAGGAACAATGTTTTTTCATAAGCACCACGCTCCTCATTAAACTCCATTTTACCGCTATTGTCCGATGCATAATTTGTTATCTCACCAAACATGTACAGATCCCTACCCTCAAATGGTCTGTTGCCGGGTGGGAAATAAGCGAACCTCACTTCAGCATAATCGCTCTGCCAGAATGGATTGATGTTTTCCAGGGCCTCCAATGTATAAGAGCCATTCAGGTCACGGTAATAAACATATGCCTGGCCGTTTCTTGAAGGATCTGGTTTTATAGTAACATAAATAGAATCACGCTTTGTACTGATATCGTGTACCCTGTCACCTTTTAAGCGGAAACTGCGCAGATCTACCCAGCGAAACTCCTTGCCTGCCGGCATTGAAGTAACTTCTTCATCACTATACTCGTAATAATTACCCCGGTATATGGTAGGGCGATCAATTAACCGCGAGGTCAGCCAGTTATTATTTTGCAGCACAACGATCTTAAGGTCTGTAGGACTGAACAATTGAATACGGTTATCTGTCTTTATAGCAATCTGGAGCTTCTGGTCAGTCTTGAACAGCCTCGCATTAAAAGGCTGCTGCACCTGGGCACCAACATTTGTTTTATTTTCAACCACCACAAAACGCCTCGTAAAGGCCAACCGGCTGGTATCACCATTTAAAAACACTTTCAGAAGATAATTGCCTGAACGGCTGGGAGAAGAACTTCTGTCTGGCAAACTAGCCTGGTAATGTGTATATCTAATAGTAGACAGGGATGAATTACGGTAATTGGTAATACGCACATTTTGAAAGCCTTTGGTGTATTCAAAAGTGTTCAGAATGCTAGGGGTCCAATCTGCATTACACAACTGAAAAGAGTAATAATAGTTCTTTACATCCGCATCCAGATCATCAAAATGCAGCTCCAACACATCCGATGAATGCAACATGATAACAGGAAATGAGGTCTGATCACCGGACCTATAAAGTTTTACCGAATGAATATTCTTACCATAAGGGCCGGTAGTCTGGGCAAACAAATTTGTGCAATAGACAACGATCAGGACATATAATACTGTAATTTTTTTCATATCAACTATGAAAGTAAGCCAAGTTGAGGGTTTAACGAAAAATACAGATACCCTACCTTTATCATGTGAACATTTCATCTTTCATAGCCAGGCGTATTGCCTTCAACCAGCAAAAATCATTTTCGCGGTTTATTATCCGCCTTTCTATTACGGCAACAGTAATAAGTGTTGCCGTAATGATCATTACACTTTCATTCGTCAATGGCTTCCAGGAAACGGTAAGCCAGAAGGTATTCAGCTTCTGGGGACATGTGCGCATCCAATACCGCCAACCCATGAAAGCCAATATCGCAGAAGAACTGGCTATTGAAAAAAATGACTCCCTGATTGCTGATATCCGCAGCAATCCGCAAATCCAGTCCATCCATCCTTTTGCTACCAAGTACGCTATTCTAAAAACCACAGATGATATGGAAGGCGTATTGATGAAGGGCCTGGATAGTACATATAATTTCAACCATTTATCTGGTTTCCTGCAAAGCGGTAGATGGATTCAGTTCAATGATAGTACCTACAGCCGCGAAATCGTCATCTCATCCTATACAGCCAACCAGTTAAAACTAAAGGTGAATGACCGCATCCTGCTCTACTTCGTCCGGCCAGATGGTTCTTTACGGCCAGATAAGTTAACAATCACAGGTATCTATAAAACGGGCATAGAAGAATACGATAAAACCTTTGCCATAGGCGATATCAAGCTGATACAACGCCTCAATGGATGGGAACCATTCGAAATCGGCGGTTATGAGATTTTTCTCAAAGACTATAATCAGATGAACCAGGTAAGCGATGAAATTTACAACAACGCCAACTTCCCGCTGCTGTGGGAGACCAGAACAATAAAAGAGATCTATCCGAATATTTTCGACTGGCTGCAAATCCAGAACACCAACCAAGGCATTTTGATCACGATCATGATCATCATTGCCGTTATCAACCTGATCACCTGCTTGATCATTCTTGTATTGGAACGGCTGCGTATGATCGGCATCCTCAAAGCCCTTGGTGCAACAAATTGGACGATACAAAGGATCTTTCTACAACACTCTACATTGATTACCTTTTCCGGAGTGTTGATCGGAACTGCCTTTGCCCTGGGCCTGCTCTGGCTGCAAATAGAAACCGGTTTTGTGCAGTTGGAAGAAGAAGCATACTACATGCGCACGGCAACAGTAAAAATCGAATGGTGGCAGGTCATAGCAGTTGGTATTGGAACGCTTGTGGTCTCTTACCTTGTACTGCTAATACCATCTTTTATTGTACGGAAAATACAACCCGTAAAAGCCATAAGATTCCAATGATGTAAGTACGAGGTACGAGGTTAGAGGTACGAAGTAAAAAGGCACAAGGATCAAGATGTAAGGCTAAGAGCCTGTTTCTTGAATCCTGTGCCTTTCTTTATACTTGGGCTTTAAATACTTAACTTCATTCCCTCCTTTTCACTTCGTACCTCTAACCTCGTACCTCTAACCTCGTACCTCTAACCTCGTACCTCTAACCTCGTACATAACATTCACACTGGTCTTTTAGCCGCAGGTTTAATATCAGTAAGCTCCGATATCTTCACCGGACGCTTTTCAGCTATGCTCTTGCGGGCTGCTACACCAATAAGCAGAGACATTGCACCATCCCTGGTGCCGGCCATGTGCTTCAATGGATCAGGAGCATTAGTATTTCTGAATATCTTATCCTGCATTCGGGCGTCACCGCCGCCATGGCCACCTTTTAATTTAGGGATTTTAATAGATTCAAAACCTTGTTTAAAATTGTCGGCAACAATGATCTCTTCAAAACCAACTGCTTCTTCGTCTTTGGTTTGCGTCATTTCCATGGCATGGCGCTGCGCCTGGTCAACCTGTTCCATTTTGCCTGCCTGGTAAGGAATATCCTGCCAAGTATCGATCTTTCCATCTTTACCATTGAACGATATGCGCCACCCCTCATAAGGGTTGTAAGTGGTCAGGGAGTAGTTGGCTACGATTCCGTTGGCATAAATGATCTGCGCTGACATTTTATCCCAGATGTCAATTTCTTCACGGAACACACATTGATCCCTTACATAGCCATCGTATTTTTCATTGGCCACATACAGATCCATATAAGTTTGGTTTTGGGTAATGTCCCAATAAAACTTGCACTTATCCTTGTGCTCGCACCCCATACAACGTTTGCCCCGGAAAGGATTGGCCTTGCCATAATTTTCTAAGGCTCCATAAGCCATCACTTCCACAGGATCAGAATCCACCCACCAGTTGAGCAGGTCAAAGTGGTGCGTGGCCTTGTGCACCCACAAGGAACCACCATTCTTTGTAAGCCCATGCCAGCGGCGGAAATAGTCAGATCCGTGATGCACATTTAAATACCAGTGAAAATCGACAGATGTAATACGGCCAACACGGTCATTAGCCAGCAGTTCTTTGATCTTGGTCATGTGCGGATTGTGGCGGTAATTAAAAGCTACTACCACTTTGCGTCCTGTCCTCTTCTCTGCGTCCAGGATAGCCTTACACTTGATCTCATCAGTTGTCATGGGCTTTTCCGTAATGACATCACAACCCATTTCCAATGCCTTTACAATTTGTTTGTTGTGCTCCGAATCCATAGTAGTAACAATCACTACATCTGGCTTCACCTTACGCAGCATCTCCTCAAAATTGGTAAAGGTGGGGCAGTTGATACCAATTTGTTGTTTGGCATATTCGGTACGACCCTGGTTCAGATCACATAGGCCTACGAACTCAATCAGATCTCCGAAGTTTTTTTGAACCGTTTCGCCCCAGAATCCAGTGCCGCGGGAACCGGTCCCAACAATTGCTAATCGCTTCTTTGCTGCAGGCTGGGCAAAACTGCTTAAGGGTGAACTCAACAAAGCTCCCATTGCGGCCAGGGAAGTGGTCTCAAGAAAAGTTCTTCTTTTCATAATCATAATGTGGTTAAAGTGGTGACTTTTACGCTAAACAAGCAAGTCGTTAATAAAATAGGAATGTCTTAAAGATAAGGAGTGTGTTTAAATGTAAAACAAACATTTACCGTTAATTTACGTTAAGACTTCCAATTTAACACCTTAACTTCATCTACTTTGTTTTTAAACGGTTCTCCCTTATGAACATGTACTTTATAGCTATTGTGCTTCCGCAGGATTTGGACGAAAAAGTGCTCCGCTTGAAAAAATACATGCACGAAAAATACCACTGTAAAGTAGGTTTGAAATCACCCGCTCACATTACAATTGTTCCACCCTTCTGGCTGGAAGCAAACATGGAAGAAGCATTACTGAATGAAGTTGACATCCTGGCAAATGGTGTCCAACCCTTCTCTATAGCCACAAACGACTTTTCGGCCTTTAAGCCAAGAACAATTTTCGTAGCAGTTAAAAACAATCAGGAATTAGATAAGTTAAAAAGTAAAGCCGATCAGCATTTTTCCGAAAAAGAACAATACAAGATAAAGATCGAAACCAGGCAGTTTCATCCACATATAACTATTGCTACAAGAGATTTGTTTAAAAAAGACTTTTATGAATCCTGGCCCTTCTTTGAGATGAAGGAGTTTAAAGAAGAATGGGAAGCCACTGGACTTTCAATTCTGCGGCACAACAAAAAGAATTGGGACGTCATCTACACGGCGCAGTTTCAAAATACGCCCCTGCCTGCCCACAATCTTCCTCTATAGCACGAAATGCTTTATCTTATTGAGGCATCGGAAAATTAAATGCCCCTGGTATAAAGTTAAAATCTTCAGTTTCCGGCATTTCAACATTCAGTTGAAAGCCATTATCGGCTTTGATATAAACTTTATCCTTGGTAACCTTTCTGAAGCCGTCTTTCTGAAAAATGAATTTATATAACCCGGGTTTTAGGTTTTCAAAAGCGTAGCTGCCATTCTCACCCGTGAGGATCACCTGCTCTTTTTTAGAAGCCATGTAAGCTGTTATGCATACATCTTTCAAAGGTTTTTTGGTTGTACTATGCATAACACAGCCCATGATATCGCTCTTTTTGGTGCAGTCTTTACCAGTTCCGTTGTTAGCACTGGCAATTAAAGAAGCGGCTATTGCAAAGCTGCTCAGAAACAATAATTTCATTTTCATATGCTTAAGCTCTGTATGAAAGGGTGACTGAATTTTCGTCTCACTAACCAATAAAATTATAACTTTTCGAAATATTTTCAAGTTCCCGGTTAAACTCCTGGATAATATTTTTAACGATCTGCCGGGCTGGTAAGATCTCTTTTAATAACGCACTAACCTGGCCTATCTCCAATTCACCTGTATCCAGATCCCCTTCAAACATCCCTTTCTTTGCACGGCCTCTGCCCAAAAGATTCCTCAATTCTTCCACAGAGGCCCCGTGTTGTTCCGCATCTCTGACGGCTTCATAAAATTTATTTTTCAACAGGCGTACAGGGGTCAGTTGTTTTAATGACAAAATAGTATCCCCTTCGGATGCCACTACTACCGCTCTTTTAAAATTGATGTGCGAAGATGCCTCCTCGCTGGCTACAAACCGGCTACCCATTTGTACGCCACTTGCGCCCAACACCATAGCTGCCAGCATCTGCCTGCCGGTGGCAATACCTCCGGCTGCAATTACAGGAATGGAAACAGCATCAGCCACTGCGGGCACAAGCACCATGGTAGTGGTTTCTTCCCGGCCATTGTGCCCCCCGGCTTCAAAACCTTCGGCTACTACGGCATCACAACCTGCGTCCTGTGCCTTAAGGGCAAACTTACTGCTACTTACCACGTGCACTACAGTGATTCCATGCTCTTTTAAATACTTGGTCCAGGTTTTTGGATTTCCGGCAGAAGTGAAGACTATTTTAACTCCTTCCTCAATAACTATACGTATATGTTGCTCAGTATCAGGGTAAAGCAAGGGAATATTAACGCCAAATGGTTGATCTGTAGCCGCTTTACATTTCTGAATATGTTCACGCAATACTGGCGGATACATACTCCCTGATCCGATGAGCCCCAGCCCCCCGGCATTGCTAACGGCGCTTGCTAACCGCCAACCGCTGGCCCAAACCATTCCTGCCTGAATAATAGGGTAGGTAATGCCAAAAAGTGAAATAATATTCCCACTCATACCCCCGGCCCCTAAAGGGGAGTCTGGATTGGAAATTCCATTGTTACTTTCAGACATCTTTCTCCTGTAAATTTTTAAATATATATAGTGCAATGCCATAGCAGCGCTGGTCCTCCCCTTTAGGGGCCGGGAGTGTGCTGGGGTGTGGCAGGCATTTTACCCTAAATCAATATTCGTATTATCTCCAATATTCAACGTACGGGTTTCACCGCGTATGCTGGTATCGCTACCTATAAGAGAATAATCCAGTACAATATCGAACAGGTTGGAAAATGATCCGATAATGGAATGTTTGATAATCGAAAAATCTATACTGGTATTGTCACCAACAGTTACATTCGGGCCAATGATGGAGTTCTTTATTTCACAATTATGGCCAATACTTACCGGATGTATGATCACGGTATTTTCAAAAGAATACTGATTTTCAGTACTATCACCGAACTTTTTCAGTAAAGTGGCATTAGATTCAAGCAAGGTTTCTTTTTTCCCGCAGTCAAACCAGGAATCTACCTTAAAGGTTTTCACTTTCACTCCATTCTTGATCATGCAATCCAAAGCGTCTGTAATACTGTATTCACCATGAGAACGAAGGCCCTGGCTGATGTTTTTGTCCAAACAATCAAATAATTGGCCTGTTTCCTTTATTTTATAGATACCAACCAAAGCCATGTTTGATTTCGGTATCTGCGGTTTTTCTACCAAATGGGTTACAAAACCTTCACTATCAATTTCCGCAACCCCAAAATCACGCGGATCGTCAACCTTTTTAACACCTAAAAGGGAATCCGGGCTTTCCAGGACTTTTCTCACATCATACTCGCAAATGGTATCGCCAAGCACAATGATCACTTCATCTTCATCAACAATTTCTTTAGTCAGTTTTAAAGCATGACCAATGCCCTGACGATCATTCTGATAAACAAAATGCGCCAATAGGTCCGGGTAATTTGCTTTTACATAGTCACGGATCTTGTCGCCCAGATAACCTACTATAAAAATAAATTCCTGAACACCTGCATCTTTCATCTGGTCTACGATGATGCTTAAAATGGTTTTTCCAGCCATCGGTATCAAAGCCTTTGGCTGTGTGTATGTATGAGGCCTCAATTTAGTGCCGGCACCGGCAACTGGTATAATTGCTTTCATGAGAATTTTTATTGTCTGGCAAAAGCGGGTGAAGGCTTTTGCTCAACTTCTGTCATTTAATGATTTTAAACCGGTTTCTAACAATGGCGATTTGGCAGTTGTGATTTGTAATAATAATATGTAATCGAATATCAAGCCATTGTTTAAGAATAAAAACACACGCTTCTTGCCACCACCTGTGTATTATTTACACGCGGACGAAAGTATAAATTTTCCATCAATCGGAAATCTGTCCCACTGATGCTATCTGGTACAGGCTTATTTTTGCGCTTTAATTGAAAAATAGTTTGCCGGTCTGCGGTTTCTTAGTTTCCCGTTTTTTGACAACTCGTAAACTTGTAAACACGTAAACTCGTAAACTCTAAAACTTAAAAATGCAAAGAGATTCACTGGTTTTCGACCTCATCCAAAAAGAACTTCAACGTCAACGTCAGGGCATTGAGTTGATTGCATCTGAAAACTTCACTTCGCTCCAGGTAATGCAGGCCATGGGCAATGTTATGACCAACAAATATGCAGAAGGCTATCCCGGCCGCCGCTATTATGGTGGTTGTGAAATTGTTGACCAAACTGAACAGTTGGCTATCGACCGCATCAAGCAAGTTTTTAATTGCCAATATGCCAATGTGCAACCGCACAGCGGCGCCCAGGCTAATGCAGCCGTATTGCTGGCCGTATTGCAGCCTGGAGATAAGATCCTGGGCCTCGACCTGAGCATGGGCGGACACCTGACCCACGGCTCTCCGGTAAACTTCAGCGGAAAGTTGTACGAACCGCACTTCTATGGTGTGAAGAAAGAAACCGGGTTGGTAGATTATGAGCAGATGGAAGAAGTAGCCCGCAGGGAGAGACCCAAAATGATCATATGCGGCGCTTCCGCTTACAGCCGCGACTGGGATTACCAACGCATCCGCAAAATAGCCGATGAAGTAGGTGCAATGGTAATGGCAGATATCGCGCACCCGGCCGGTCTCATCGCCAAAGGGTTACTGTCCTCTCCTTTCGACTATTGCCATTTCGTTACATCTACTACCCACAAAACCCTCCGTGGGCCTCGTGGCGGTATTATTTTAATGGGTAAGGATTTTGAAAATCCATTTGGCCTGAAAGATCCTAAAGGCAACATCCGTATGATGAGCAATCTGTTGGACATGGCCGTTTTCCCCGGTATTCAAGGTGGTCCGTTGGAGCATGTGATCGCAGCCAAAGCAGTTGCTTTCGGCGAGTTGCTGTCCGACGACTATACCCTGTATGCTAAACAAGTAAAAAGCAATGCCCAGGCAATGGCAAAAGCCTTTGTGGCAAAAGATTACCACATCATCAGCAATGGTACCGACAATCACCTGATGCTGATTGACTTGAGAAACAAGAATATTACCGGTAAAAAAGCCCAGGAAACCCTGGACAGGGCACATATCACCCTGAACAAAAATGCAGTTCCATTTGATGATAAAAGTCCGTTCGTAACTTCTGGTATCCGTGTAGGCGTGCCAGCCATCACTACCAGGGGTATGAAGGAAGAGCACATGCAAACCGTTGTTGACTTTATCGACAGGGTTCTGATGAACATCGATGATGCAAACGTTGTAAGCAGCGTGGCAAAAGATGTGCACAGCTTCATGGAACAATTCCCACTGTATCCCGAATTAGGATAATAGTGTTTATGGTTTATTGTTTATAGTTTATAGTTGCCCTGAATGTCGAATACTCTTTCAATGTTTTACGATAACTATAAACCATAAACAATAAACCATAAATTTATTAACTAAACGACTCTACAATTTAGAAAATATGATCCAACGAGTACAAAGCCTCTGGTTATTATGCGCGGCAGCTTTTGACGCCGTTACCTTTCGCTTTCCTTTTTACCGGGGCGACTGGACAAAAGATACTATCCCCAGCGAAATTGACCTGAATGCACAAACGACAATCTGGTTTACCATTCTTACCATAATTGCAGGCGCTCTTGCCTTTGTCTCCATTTTCTTGTTTGACAACCGCAAATTACAACTGCGCCTGAGCTATCTGGGCATATTCCTGACAACCGTACTCCTGGTACTTTATTTCTTGGAACTTCAAAACTTCACTACCGGTACTGTAGCCATCTGGTGCATCTTTTATTTTGCTATACTCGGATGCTTCATCCTGGCAGCAAGAGGCATCTGGAAAGACCAAAAGCTAATTAAAAGCATGGACAGATTCAGGTAAAAAAGGAAAAAAGAATACAGAAAAGCCCGCAAGGTAAATTTAAAACCTCGCGGGCTTTTACATAGCCTCACAACATCACTCAATCACCATTTATTGCCCGTTCCCAACCCAAAACTCATTACTCATTACTCATTACTCATCATTCATTACTCATCACTCATCACCTCACTGCATAAAAAATCTTTTCTGCATCTGCACTGCTCCTGCGATATTAAGAATGTAAACACCAGTTCTTGCCATATTCAGGGTTTTGGTCTGGCTTAATGAACCACCAGCATGGTTGATGTTCTCCACACTCAACAGTTGTCCTGCAGCACTGAATACTTTCACCTGGTATTTACCTGCTGGCAGGTTGCTGATCTGCATGGAAACCTGACCACCTTTGGCATAAACATTCAGGCCACTGGTTTTAGCTCTCACGATAATGCTAACCAAGCCACTGTACACGATATTGCCTGTAGTTTCCACAGCCTTAATGCGGTAAACATTTCTGCCTTCTTTAGCAGTAGCATCCAACCAACTGTAAGTAGCACTACCATAGTTGTTCCTGGTAGGCAAAAGTCTATTCACTGCGATAAACGCTTTGCCATCAAAGGAACGCTCTACCGCATAATGGTCCACATCAGATTCAGTAAGATTGGTAAACTCCAGTTGAACACCAGATGACTTTTCTGAAGCTTTGAGATTGGAAAAATGAACTGGTAATACGGTAAATGTAGCAGTAGATCCCAAACCAAAGAGGCTAAAGTCATCAACTCCAGTCCAGGTAACAGATCCGTTAGCTAAAGTACTGGCAACAGAACTTGTACCTCCATAAGAATTCCAATTAGCTCCGTTATGGTGTGCTATAACAACGGTGGAAGGATTATTGTTATACCCTTGTACACTGCAGGTGTTATCATCATCCCATGACAAGGTAACATCTACTGGAGAAGTACCCGAAGTTCTGTCCAGATCCCAATATTCACAACCACTGATGTTCTTTAACCCCGTTGCAGCAATTGCACCTACAGAGGTGGCACTAGCACGGAAATATTCAGCCGTAAAAGCATCAGTTATTTCAGTGGGCGCAGATATTGCAATAGGACCATAGATACCATTATCACCAACAGGGAAGGTAAAAGCATCATTGCCAATCTTCTGAACCGGACCATCTACATAAGAAGCATTGGAAGCACCTGTAACAGTCGCATTATCCGCCAAAGTAAGTAGGTTAGAAGCAGTCGAATACACAATCCCATTGATCAAAGTCAAAGTACCCGTTACCGTTAATGCCCCCCTCAGTGTCACATTAAATCCATCAACATTTAAACTATTAATAATCGTTCCACCAGGCACATCAAAATTGTCATTCAATTCAAAGCAAACCGTCAGATCATCAACACCCAATCCTTGCCTGCCCGCTCCCTTACTACTTCCGTTAGGGATAGCCCACCTTAACAAGATCTCTGAACCATTAGCTAACGGAGTGGCTAGTTGAAAAGCAGCGGTGATCAGCCCTCTGTTTGCACTAGCATTTCCATCTAGTGTACTTGCAGATGCATTGTTTGTTGGGCTGGAAAAATCTAATGCATCAACATCAATATACGTCCCGTTGGTTAAATCAGTTGCAGACGCAACTGAATAGGAGAAATCAAGAGTAGATATATCTGTACTTGCATTATACCACTGCTCACCTGTATATGAAACAAGTACTTTATCAATAGTACTTCCTGTCGTATTCTTAAAACGGACCCCGAAATAAACATTTTCATTAGCACTCTGATTATCGTTTGGATTATTATCAGGCTTGTCGTTGGGCTTATCATTGGGTTTCTTGTCCGGTTTATCATTAGGCTTACCATTCTGTTGATTTTTTGTCTTGTCGTTCTGTGATGTAATTTGTCCTAAAGCCCTGTCTGAAGCATCAGTACCAAAACTGTACATAATTCCTTCTGCGCCATTATTTTCAGCACTGTACGTTGTTTTGTTGGAGTACCACCCTGTCAAAGTAGTACCATTTGTCCAGGTATTACCGGAAACAGAACTGGCAAGTCCATTAAAATTCTGAGTGTAGCTTGTACTTGTTGGGGTAATTTCTATTTGTGCATGGCACACGGACGAATAAAGGAATGCAATGATTCCAAAGGGTAAAGAAGTCTTCATTTAAAAGTATTGATGGATTACAAAATGAAGCTTATCACAGGGCGGTTTAGAAGGCTATTCAGAGGAGGCGGAAGAGTAAAAGCCGGTTATTACTACCTCTAAAATATAGACGAGTTTCTACAATGCAAAGTTTTACGGTATATTTTTTTAAGTAATTACACCTACACAACACGCAATACAAGAACATTTATATGATTTTCAAACACATACAACCTTTCTAAAATTACATCCATACTCCTCAACTTAAAATTACCTGCATGCTGGCAACACTAAAAAAAACAAAACCCGCTCTAAAGCGGGTTCTGAAGTTTTAGGAAGCATTCACTCATCACTCATCATTCATCATTCATCATTCATCATTCATCATTCATCATTCATCCCTCATTACTCATCACTCATCTCCTCACTGCATAATGAATCTTTTCTGCATCTGCACTGCACCACTAATATTGAGAATGTAAACACCAGTTCTTGCCACATTCAGGGTTTTGGTCTGGCTTAATGAACCACCAGCATGGTTGATGTTCTCCACACTCAACAGTTGTCCTGCAGCACTGAATACTTGCATTTGGTATTTACCTGCAGGCAGGTTGCTGATCTGCAGTGCCACCTGGCCACCTTTGGCATAAACATTCAGGCCACTGGTTTTAACTCCCAGGTTAATGCCAACCACACCACTGTACACGATCTTACCTGTAGTTTCCACAGCCTTGATGCGGTATATAACTCTACCTCCTTTGGCGGTAGCATCTAACCAACTATAAGAAGCACTACCATAATCATTCCTTGAAGGCAATATTCTTTTCACCGCACTGAACGCTTTGCCATCTACAGAACGCTCCACTTCATAATAGTTCACATCAGACTCAGTAAGGTTGGTAAACTCCACTTGAACTCCACCAGACTTCTCAGAGGCTTTTACCCCTGCAAAGTGCACTGGCAATACAGTAAATGAAGCAATGGATCCCAAACTGAAGTAGCTAAAGCTTGAAACATTATTCCAGGTAACAGATCCGTTATCTAAAGTACCGGTACCTGAACCACTATAAGAATTCCAGGAACTTCCATTATGGTGTGCAATTACCACTGTCGAAGGATCGGTGTTATAACCTTGTACACTGCAGGTATTATCTGCATCCCAGGATAAGCTAACACTTACATTTGAAGTACCCGAAGTTCTGTCCAGGTCCCAATACTCACAACCGCTGATGTTTGTTAACCCTGTTGCTGTAATAGGACCTTCAGAAGTAGCACTAGTGCGGAAATATTGAGCTGTATAAGCATCAGTTGCGTTAGCAGGTGCAGATATGGAAATAGGACCATAGAAACCACCATCACCAACAGGAAAGGTAAAGGCATCATTGCCAATCTTCTGAACCGGACCATCTACATAAGAAGCATTGGAAGCACCTGTAACAGTAGCTCCATCATTTAAAGTAAGTAGATCAGTAGCATTTGAATAAACAATTCCATTGGTCAAGGTTAAAACACCTATAACAGTTACATCTGCTGCGAGAGTAACACCTGCTGCATTACTTGCAGTATTATTTATTACCAAATTATTAAATGTTGTAGATGTTGTGCCGCTGATAGTTTGTGCAGAAGTTCCATTGAAAGTAACTGTACTTGTACTTGCATTAAAGGTGCCATTTCCTGTCCAGTTACCCCCTACTGTATGAGAATAACTGCCTGCGTTAAAGTTAGTACCTGATCCCAGAAAAACATCACCTGGTATACTCAGATTAGTTGCTGCCGTAGCAGATACAGTTCCTTGTAAAGTAAAATTGCCATTAATGGTAGATACACCAGTCAACGTTTTACTACCGCTTCCAGAAAGAGTCAAATTCTGGTAAGTTGTAGGGTAAACTGTTTGGTTAGTACCATTATAATTTACTGTGCTATTTGTTGATGTACCAGTTATTAAATCCCCCCCAGTTATACTGCCTCCAATATTAAGAGTTCCTGCTCCCGAAAATATAATTCTATTCCGCGTACTAATTCCATTCATAGTAATATTTCCGGAAACTGTCACAGAGCCAGTTGAAATTGTCAATTGACAAAGCCGATTAGAATTGCTGGGAGCTATCATTGTA
>CBKWHA010000060.1:0-24840 GCA_966674115.1 uncultured Chitinophagaceae bacterium | reverse complement strand
ATTTGAATGTAGTTGGACCCGGCTCAGACGAATCTGTTTCCCTATCCGACCTCAGCGTCACAGGTGGCGTAGTCAACGCCTACGAAGCAGTCAAACTAGCCGAAACCATTTCTGCCAACAAATCGCAACCTGCTAAGCCCTCAAAATCAAAAGAAAAGAAGGCTAAAGCTATTTAATTTAATAATTAGTTTACAGCCCAAAGCAGCTTATTAAACAGTTCAGAGATCAAAGTTCATAGTTCAAAGTTCCTGTGGTGCACAACCAACATTCAATTTTGAATTTTATACTTTGAACTTTGAACTGTTTTTTATTTTCGCATCCTCAAAACAACCATATGTCGCAAGTGAACTTTCAAAAAGTACCCGCTTTTTACCACAATTACATAAAGTTGGTAAATGAAGAAAACCTCCGATCAGCTTTCTGTAATCATGCAAACAATATCATTCCATTCTTAAAACAAATACCCACCGAAAAATGGGACTACCGCTATGCCGAAGGCAAATGGAGTATAAAAGAATTGATCCAGCACCTCATCGATGCAGAACGTATTTTCTGCTACCGTGCCTTAACCTTTGCCCGCAAAGACAACAAATCATTACCAGGCTTCGATGAAAACTATTACACTGCTGTTTCCAAAGCAGACAAAAGAAATTCCCTAGACCTCATTGAAGAATTAGAACTATTACAAAAAGCCTCGGCAAAACTATTTGAAAGCTTCGACCACGACCAACTTCAATCCGAAGGCATCGCCAACAACAATTCCATTTATGTCGAGGCAATCGGCTACATAATCATTGGCCACACCCGTCACCACAAAAAAATTCTTGAAGAAAGATACCTCTAACCCTAATTAATCATCATCCACAACTTCCCTTGCTTCTGCCATAGTACGCGCCAGAGTCCTTGCTCCATCTCTACTGCCCATTGTATATCACCTTCACCATTGCTCTTCCTCCTTTGCACACAGCTTCCCAATTCGCCCATCTTGCTTCCTTCCCATAACATATCATCTTTTGGCCAGAGTCGGTCTTCTTGCTGCACCCGCCCCACAGCCTGCGCCGCCAACTGCTTCCTGAGCCACCGCTGGTTGCCCTTGAGCCGCATATACAACTGGATCGCCGTCTGAAACATCCGCCGCCTTCGTTCCCAGAGGCAAGGTCTTTGCAAAGATCCGCTTGCGGCCTGCATCGGCCAAGAGCCAATGGGCAAGCCCACTGCCTCCCGGAATAAGGCCCTTCTGGCCTTTTGCTTTGCAGTGGGCACCACACCGCTCAGGTCCGGATATTTGGCGACCACAATCTTTCCATTCCTGTAGCGCCTCACCATCCAGCGCTTTCCAATGGCGCCCTGGATCATGGTGAAGATAAAAAGCTACAACCCTCTTCCTGTCAACCAGCTACCTCCTGGCTGCTTTGAATGGAAATGACCAGAATTGACCGGAATTGACCGCCCAACCTCATATGCCCAATAAAAAAGAACCAGGCAAATCTGCCTGGTTCTTTATTTCTTTAAAAACAGAATTAATAATTTATAAAAGACTTATTTAAAAGGCCTTCACACCTTCTTCTTTTCTGACACCTGCGGATTTGACCAGGTTCTGTTGTGTTTGTATATCCCCGATTACTTTAATAGCCTGATCAAGGTAAATATCCTTGCTCAAATTTTTCAGCCATTGACTGTAACGCTCGCTTCTGTCTTTATCAGCAGTAAAACGCTCTTTATCCTGAGGAAGGTAAGACACATTCAATTCTTCTTTCAGTTTAAGCAATGTATCCAATTGCTGCACAGTAGTCTTCAAGCTTTTCTGCTCTTTACGGAATTTGTCAATGTTCAACGGGTACTCTTTATCATTCTGTTTGGCCAGCCATTCTGTGTTCGCTTTTATTTTCCTAAACACCTCATTATTAGCCAGCCTGTTATTGCTCAGGTTCTTAATTGTCTGTAGATCATAACCGGGATTCCATGTTTTATAAGATGCTTTGCTCACTTCGTCCCAAGGCAATGCATTTTTATTGTCTTTTTCACGGAAACGTAAGTATTCAAACTGGTCAGGAATAATAATATCTGGAACAACACCCTTTAATTGAGTAGAACCACCATTGATACGGTAAAACTTCTGTAGGGTAAGTTTTAGACTGCCCAATTCCGAGTTGGTTGCCATAAAATTATCTGGATCCAAGCCAATAGAACGCTGAACAGTTCCTTTGCCATAAGTGCTGGTGCTGCCAATCACTACGCCCCTCCCATAATCCTGAATAGCTGCTGCAAAGATTTCTGATGCAGAAGCACTGAATTCATTTACTAAAACTGCCAATGGACCATCATACAAAACAGATCCGTCTTTATCGCGCATCACAGTTGGCTTGTTCTCCCTATCCTTAACCTGTACAATTGGACCATCTTCAATAAACAATCCAGCCATTTGTACAACATCATATAAAGAACCACCACCATTATTCCTGAGATCGATCACAATACCGTCAACCTTGGCATTTTTCAGTTTAATAACTTCCTTGGCTACATCAACGGCGCTTCTGCTGCCATTTGGATCGTTAAAGTTGGCGTAAAATTCAGGTAAGAAAATATATCCGATTTTTGCTGTACCTTCTTGCACAACTGCACTTCGGGCAAAAGTCTCATCCTGAACAATTTTTTCTCGGATCAGTGGGACAACTTTTAAGGTGCCGTCATTCTTTTTTAATGTCAAACGAACCTCAGTGCCTTTTTTACCACGGATCAGTTTTACAGCATCTTCAACCACGTAGCCGGTAAGCTCTAAAGGCTGATCGTTACCCTGAGCCACCTTCATGATCACATCTCCTACATCAATTTGACCGGACTTCCAGGCAGGGCTACCAGTCAGAAGGCTGTTAATCTTGATATTCCCATCATCATATTGCAACGAAGCGCCAATTCCATAAAATTCACCACTCAATTGTTCGTCAAAATAACGTTTGTCTGCTGGGGGAAAGAACTCTGTATAGGGGTCCATCATCTGCGTGATGGTATTAACAAATAAAGCAAATTTGTCGTCCTCATTAAATTTAAGGCGATAGCGTTCAAAAGTCCTGTCCATAATTTTCAAAACCTTGGCTCTCGCTTCTTTCTCCAGCTCTACATCAGTTTTTACAACGAAGCTGTCTTTACCTTTATTTTTCTCTCTTAAATCTTGTAGTTCAACGTAACGCTCAAGAGCCAGGTATTTCAAACGTTTGCGCCAGGAATCGTACCGTTGTTTTTCATTAGTTGGGAATTCAAGCTTTTTCGAGTCTGTAATAATATATTCATCAACTGAAAAATCGAACGGCTTAGCAAGGATTTCTTTATAGATCTTAGCCGCTTCATCAATACGATTGTTGAAAAGTTTACCGGCCTCCACAAAAAATTCAACCGGCGCACCCTTAATTTCATCATCAATTCTTGTTTCATGCCTTTTCAGGATCTGGATATCCTGTTGCATTAAAATGTTCTTATCCGGATCCAGTTCTTCCAGGTATTTCCTAAAAACTTCTTTCGAAAAATTGTCATTAATATCCTTTGGACTAAAATGGCCCTGCATCAGCATTTCACCAACGTTGCGCAAAATTTTTTCATATTTAGAAGGCGGGGCAGTTTTGTCTTTGCCCATAGTTCTAAAGGTCAGAAAAATTCCGGCAGCTAGCATTAGTAGCAATAAAGGGAGTCTCTTCATACTAAATATGTATTTGATTGCCTGAGGCATACGTTTCAAATTTATGATAAAAAATAAGGTTTAATGATAAGAATTGGCTGTTTAACAAACGTTTTTGATGATTGGGGGCCTCTATAATAAAAGTCCATAATTAATTGAAATATTATATTTCCAAAAGGGATGGATAATTTTCATTTACATTCAGTGTCGGATATAGAAAAACAAGAAACAAATGCTATACCGTTCTCACATTTAATTACTTTCTCACCCAATTACCTCTCGTCTGATTACTTTTTTTATCCAATAGCTATTTGCCTGGAATAGGACCTTTCATCTTTTAAGCAATCAACTTACCAGCATTTAATTTATTGACCGGGTAACTGTTTAAAAAACCTACTAATTGATCAGCCAATAAATAATTTCGCACCAAATCCCCCAAAAAATTTTACCACTCATAATTTCTTTATTTATACTTACTTCCTTATTTTTGCATCCCATTAAACGGTGATTGTAGCTCAGTTGGTTAGAGCATCAGATTGTGGTTCTGAGGGTCGCCGGTTCGAGCCCGGTCAGTCACCCAATAGCCCCGAGTATAATCCGGGGCTATTTTATTCTATTATTTTTCCTCAGATACAAAGATTTCCTCTTTAACTTTTAATTTCTACACATACGATCCTATCTGGATGTATAAGACTTATTTATACTGAAATGTTAATTAAGGCTGATTAGGTTAAATAAGGTTAAATACAAACAGCTTCTTTTTTTAAGGTGGTAACTTGCTGCTTCAAATTATTAAAAAGTCTTTAGAGTACTCCTGAACCTTGCGTTATCAAAATTGAATAAGATGAGAAGATTCATTGTGCTATTTATAATTACAGTTTTTGGTTTGAACTCATTTGGTCAAATGCCAGGCAGGAACAATCAGCGGTTAATGGGCAGGTTTTATGGCCGTGTAGTTGATGCCTCCAATAAAGGCGTGGATGCAGCTTCTGTGATTTTGTTACAAACGCGCCTGGATAGTGCCATTCAGCAAAAGAAAGAAGTAACTATTGGTGGCATGTTAACTAAACCAAATGGTGACTTCAGTATTGAAAATGTTCCTGCAGCAGGGCGCTATACTTTAAGAATAACAGGTATTGGCTTTAAAGCTTACGAGCAGACCGTGGCGTTTGAGAAACCAAGGCAGGCCTCTGGGGGGCAGGGCATTTTAATAGCTGCCCTGGACAAAGACCTTGGCAATATAAAACTGCAAATTGATGATAAGCTCTTAAATAATGTAACCGTTACAAGCTCTCGGCCCCAGTTGCAAATGGGTATCGATCGTAAGGTTTTTAATGTGGAACAAAATCTGGTCTCAGCAGGTGGCACGGCTGTAGATGTGATGCGCAATGTTCCGTCTGTTTCCGTAGATATTGATGGCAACATAAGTGTCCGAAATAGCACGCCTCAAATATTTGTTGACGGCAGGCCCACAACAATGACGCTGGAACAAATTCCGGCAGATGCTATTGAGAGTGTTGAAATTATTACGAATCCTTCCGCCAAATACGATGCCTCAGGTGGTACTGCTGGTATTTTAAATATTATATTAAAGAAAAACAAAAGGGTTGGGTATAGTGGAAATGTTAGGGTGAATGCAGACTCAAGAGGAAGAATTGGAGGTGGAGGTAACGTAAACCTGCGCCAGGATAAAATTAATACCTTTTTAAGCGCCAATATATTTCCCCGCAAATCTAAAAGCTTTGGTACTACAGACCGGGAAACCAAAACAGACACTGTTGTCCATTCCATTCAAAATGACAGATCTATCAATAAAGGAGTATTTGGATTTGGAAGGGCTGGCTTCGACTATTTTATCAACAACCGAAATACATTTACTTTAAGTGGTTCCTTTGCCCGTGGTAAAATGCGTCCTTTTACTAACAGTGATATATTTTTTGATTATTCTTATGATAATTGGGATTCTGCATCTTTTAATGAGCGGGTATCAAATTCCGAGAGGGAATTTAAAAACTGGGGTGGTCAGGCCAGTTTTAAACATATTTTTCCTAAAACAGGCCATGAGTGGACTGCAGACGCTACTTATAATAAAGGTGTCAACAATAACTTAAACCTCATTAAAACTGATTATTTCAAAACCGGGGATAAAATTTTTGACCGCACTTATCAGCAACAACAAATCGGTAACGGAGTCAACGAAAACCTTGTTTTGCAGACTGATTATGTAAATCCATTAAGCGAAAACTCAAAACTGGAGGCTGGTCTCCGGGCTTCCATGCGTACCGTTAGCAGTACAAATATTTTTTATTCTATAATGGAAAATGGGGTAAAAGAACCTATTGCCGGACAGGATATCGATTATGAAAGTCAGGACAATGTATATGCAGGTTATTTGAATTTTGCGAGCCGGATTAAAAATTTTGGCTACCAGTTGGGGCTACGTGCTGAAAATTCTGAATATAAGGGAGATGTAACGAATAAAGGACAATCTTTTCATATCAAATACGATATCAGCTTATTTCCCAGCGTTTTCCTTTCCCAGAAAGTAACTGAAAATGACGAATTACAGTTCAATTACAGCCGGCGGATTAACCGTCCTAATTTCTGGCAGTTGTTTCCATTTACCGATTATTCAGATTCGCTCAATATTAGCCGCGGCAATCCTAACTTAAGTCCGGAGTTTACCAATTCGCTTGAACTTTCTTACTCCAAGAGTCTTAAGAACAGGAATAATTTTATTGCCTCTATCTATTTTAAGAATACGAATAATCTCATTACCAGGATCACAAAACCTGAATTTGATACATTTCTCAACAGGAATGCCATTCTTTCTTCCTATATCAATGCAAACAGCAGTTATATTACTGGTCTTGAGCTAACATCAAGAAATAAGATCACTAATTGGTGGGAACTGATTTCCAATGCCAATTTTTATACCTCAAAAATTGATTTGGAAGGCGAAGTTGACCCTGACCAGTTTCTTAGTTACTTTATTAAGTTGAATAATAATTTTAAATTACCTAAAAACTTCACGATCCAGCTCTCTGCAGATTATGATTCCAAGAGGCTTACAGGTAATGGCGGCGGTGGCGGTGGTGGCCGGGGCGGGTTCGGTTTTGGCGGTGGTTCATCAGCCCAGGGTTATATAAGACCACAGTTTGATGTTGATGCAGCCATCAGGTATGACTTCCTAAAGGACAAAGCGGCTTCTGTTTCCTTAAGTATGAATGATGTATTCAGAACCAGAAAGTTTGACAGTCATACTGAGTCGCTCACATTTGTTCAGGATGTATATCGTCGGAGAGACCCTCAGATCCTGCGGCTAAACTTTAACTGGCGCTTTGGTAAGTTTGACGCTAATCTATTTAAACGCAAAAACAACCGCGAAGAAGGTGATCAAGGAACAGAGGGAATGAACTTTTAAGGTTCGTGAAGGCCATCCGGTTTATTTGCCTTAAAGCCCCGGTACTTGATAGCTTTTTAATTAAATAATTATAAGCTATCATCTATAAACTATTTTTGTAGTTTATATGTATCAATTTGCAATCATCGGATGTGGACGAATTGCCGTACGACATGCTGAAAATATTGCCCGCGTTGGAAAGCTTGTTGCTGTTTGCGACATAGATGAACAGAAGGTATTTTCATTTGCCAAAGCCTATAGTGTAAAGGCATTTACCTCTGTATTTGATCTATTAAACGCTGGCATTAACATTGATATTGTTATTATCTGTACACCGAATGGCTATCACGCAGATCAGTGCATAAAAGCTTTAAATAGTGGCAGAAATGTACTCTGCGAAAAACCTTTATGCTTAACAACATCTGAGGCAAAAGACATTATTGAAGCTGAGGAAAAAAGCGGTAAGAAGTTATTTGTTGTTAAGTCAATGCGGTACAATCCTTTATTAAAGGACGTAAAAAGACTTATCGATAACGGAGAACTAGGCCAAGTTTATAGCTTTCAACTTAGTTGCCACTGGAACCGTCCTCAATCTTATTACAATAACAGTTGGCACGGTAAAGCTTTTCCTGATGGTGGCACTTTGTTCACCCAGTTCAGTCATTACATAGATGCAATGCTCTGGCTTTTTGGTGATTTAGAAAACGTTACTGGTTATACCACTAATGCAGCCCATAAAAATGTTATAGAGTTTGAAGATACCGGTGTAGCTTCCCTCCTTTTCCAAAATAATATTTTAGGTACGCTCAATTGGTCTGTAAATATTTTTCAGAAGAATCATGAAATCGGACTTACTATCATTGCAGAAAAAGGAACAATTGCGTTGGGAGGTGAGTTTCTGAATGAAGTAAAACTAATTCAATTATCATCTGAATTGCAGTTCACTTCTGCTGAATATATTTACAAAAGGAGCGCATTGAGTCACCACCAGGAAGTCTATGACGATTTGATTTTAGTTTTAAATAATGAAGAATCCGCTATCACAAACGTATTTGATGGATTAAAAACTGTGGAGGCCATAGAGAAGATATACGGTAAAACTATTAAAATAGATTGATTACATTCTTGAAACACATCATTTTTACAGTTACAAACGACCTCACTTTTGATCAGCGAATGCATAGAATCTGCCATTCCCTGGCAACCAATGGTTATAATGTGACTTTAATAGGCCGGAAATTGAAAACATCTTATCCTTTAGCAAAGCATTCTTATAAACAGAAAAGACTTAGTTGTATTTTTACCAAAGGATTTTTATTTTATAGTGAATTTAATTTAAGGCTTTTCTTCTATCTCATATTTCAGAAGTTCGATGCTATTTGTGCTATTGATCTCGATACAATTCTTCCCTGTTTAACTGTTTCAAAACTCAAAGGAAAGAAAAGAATTTATGATGCTCATGAATTATTCACAGAATTAAAAGAAGTAAGAACCCGCTCGCGGATTCATAGGTTCTGGTTGTGGATTGAGCATTTAACTGTACCTCAATTTGAATTTTGTTATACTGTAGGTTATGGCATTGCAGATGAATTTAAAAAACGCTATGGCAGTCAATTTGAAGTAATTAGAAACATGCCATTGTTAAAAACATTGCAACTTGATCATAATAAGAATCATACCTTATTATACCAGGGAGCAGTAAATGAAGGTAGATGCTTCGAACAATTAATACCAGCAATGAAATATATTGACTACAAATTAATAATTTGTGGCAATGGTAATTTTATGGAACAATTAAAAGGATTAATTGAAGAACATGGAGTTGAAAGTAAGATTGAACTCAGAGGCATGGTATTCCCTGGCGAGTTATTTCGAATAACACAGCAATGTGCATTAGGAATCAACTTGGTAGAACGTGAAGGATTGAATCAATACCTTTCATTGGCAAATAAATTCTTTGATTATATCCATGCAGGTGTACCGCAGATTACAATGAACTTTCCGGAATATAGATCCATAAACAAGCAATACGAAGTAGCTATTTTAATTGATGATTTAAATGAAGATTCTATTGCCAGGACAGTAAAAGGAATAATGACGGATGAAAAAAAGTGGAAACAACTTCATGAAAATTGTTTAAAGGCCCGGGAAGTTTTGAATTGGCAAGAAGAAGAAAAAAAGCTGTTATTGTTTTATAAAAAGGTCTTTAATAATTGAGTAAACATTTGTTTCCAATAAGCAGTATACTGTTGCATCAGGAAAAAATAAAAAACTTATCAATAATTTAAGAAGACAGATTTATCAATAGATGTCATCTCTCCAAGGTTTTCTGTTGTTTATAAATTTCTATCAGTTTTCCTAATCGATAATAATCAAAGAATAAAAGAGATGGCCTGCAAGAAGTTAAGTTATTTAGAATTATTTTTCTGGTTGCTTTGTACAATAGAAGTATGAACAGCTCCAATCTTAGAGATTTCAATTTGCAAAAGGCACTGAATATCCGCACATGCTTGATGAGTAATTCTTCATCCGTTTTTTGGGCAAGTTTTAAAAGATTATGTAGTGCATTGATTGACTTTGTTAAAAATACATCTGAGGATTCTATACCTTCATGTAAAACAGGATTATTAATAAAGAATATCCTGGCTTGTAAAAGGTCCAATTGTATTCCTATCCAGGTATCTTCATGACCATAACCGGTAATATCTTCAGGAAATGTCAATTGTTCAAAAACAGATTTTCTTATACAAAAGTTATTACTGTGAAACCTGAACTTCACATTGTCAATATTCTCACGCATCCTACCATAATGCCAATGTAATCTTTTATTACATGCAGCAGGCGGGATAGATGCATATGTTCTACCTCCCTGAATTACGTCCACTTTTTTATCAATGGCATGACAATAGTTGATTAAGTAATCTTTACTTATCATGCTGCTATCTCCATCAATAAACAAGAGCCATTCATTTTTAGCTGATGAAGCCAGTAGTTTGCGGATAGCAACCCTGCCATGGTTCATTTCCAGTAATTTATAACAGACACCGGGCAAGGTTGTGAGCAATTTATTTTGAAAGCGATAAGCTTCATCAGAAAAGTCATCAAATACAATGATCTCAGCCTGCAATTTATTTTGTGCTATTTGCTGGCTGAGATCATTCACCAATTTAAATACAGAGGTGTTATAAACTGGGACCAGAATGGATATCATACATTGCTAATGCTGACATTATCCACCACTCTGTTCTTTTCGGTACGTACCATACGGGCAGGAAACTTTCTAATGACCATATAGTCATGTGTTGCCATTACTACTGCTGTGCCAAAGTCTTTGGATATATGAAACAGCAACTGCATGATCTCATCTGAAGTTTCAGGGTCTAAGTTACCTGTTGGCTCATCGGCCAGAATGAGTTTGGGAGAGTTCAATAAAGCGCGGGCAATATCAATACGCTGTTGTTCGCCACCACTTAGTTCAAAAGGCATTTTAAAACCTTTAGATTTTAAACCTACCTTATTCAGTACATCTGCTATTTTTTCACTCATCAATTTTTCGTCTTTCCATCCAGTGGCTTTCAGAACGAACTTAAGGTTTTCGTTGACATTTCGGTCTGTAAGCAACTGAAAGTCCTGAAATACAACTCCCAAAGTCCTTCTGAGAAAGGGAACAGTTTTCCAGGTAAGTTTTCTGAGATCAAAGCCAGCTACTGTAGCTTGACCTTCTTTCAAAGGTAATTCTCCATATAAAGTTTTCAGAAGGCTGGATTTTCCTGTTCCGGTTTTACCGACCAGGTAAACAAATTCACCTTTATTTATCTGTAAGGTTACATCTTCCAGGATTAAATTATCACCTTGATAAATCTTTGCATCTTTTATATCTATGATAGTTTCGTTCATATTAATCAATTCTGGAAAATGAAGTTAATACACGATTTCTTTTTGATCCATTATAATTTTCAGTTCTTTTGCCGGAGCCGCTTCTACCCTTCCAATTACTTGAGATTCAATACCAAAGTTATTGGCAATGCTTATTAATTTGTCGGCCGTATTTTCATCAGTATATATTTCCAGCCTGCAGCCCATGTTAAATACCTGGTACATTTCCTTGTCATCAGCTCCGCTGGATTCTTGTATCAACCTAAAGATTTCAGGTGCTTTGAAAAGGTTGTCTTTAACAATGCGTACATTATCCGGAACATATTTCATGCATTTGGTCTGTCCGCCGCCACTGCAATGGATCATTCCATATACCGAATCAAAATGCTGTAATAAGATCTGTTTTACCAATGGTGCAAACGTCCGGGTTGGCGATAACAACAACTTGCCCACTAAGGTATTTAACGCCTGATTGCGGTAATTAATTGTTATTTCATCCGTCATGTCATAGGGGCCGATATAAGCAACATCCTCTTGCAACAGGTTGTCCAGCGATTCGGGATAGCTGTTTTTATATTTTTTATTCAACATATCGTGGCGGGCACTGGTAAGTCCATTGCTTGCAATACCACTGTTGTATTCAGATTCGTAAACCGCTTGTCCATAACTGCTAAAGCCTACAATTACATTCCCGGCTTTTATTTTTTCATTGGTGATGATCTTATCCTTTGGCCATCTCGCAGCCATTGTACCGTTTACAGCGATTGTACGCACCACGTCTCCAACATCGGCTGTTTCACCGCCCATGAAAGTAATATTTACATCATGAGTGCGCATGGCATCAAAAAATTCCTGTGTCCCTTCAATAATAGCCTGTAGCACATCTCCGGGGATCAGGTTTTTATTGCGGTCTATTGAAGATGAGAATAGCATTTTATCGTAGATACCTACGCATAAAAGGTCGTCTGTGTTCATTACAATTGCGTCTTGGGCAATTCCCTTCCAAACAGAGAGATCACCGGTTTGACGCCAGTATAAGTACGCCAGAATGCTTTTAGTACCTGCACCATCGGCATGCATTACGTTCACCCAGGCATCATCACCACCCAGCACATCCTCGTAGATTTTACAAAATGCCTTTGGAAAAAGTCCTTTGTCAATATTTTTAGTAGCAGCATGAACTTCCTCTTTTTGCGCAGAAACTCCGCGTTTGGCGTATAACGACATTTTTCAAGCTATTTAGGCTGCAAATCTATGGGATGGAGTTGGGAAATTGGAATTTAGATGATGTATTAACGAGTTAAAAGTCATGTATTTAATTCCAACTCTTAGATTTGCAGTCGTATGCAGGTACATAGAAGTATTGAATCTTTGCCTCAGTTTCGGAACGCTGTACTCACTATTGGCACTTTTGATGGGGTGCATCGTGGACATCAGCAGATTATTAATGCGTTGAAAAATGAAGCACAAAAAGTCGGAGGCGAGACAATCATCATTACGTTTCACCCCCACCCCCGGAAAGTAGTGAATGATAATATTGAGCTTCAACTAATCAATACGCCAGAGGAAAAGATTCAATTGCTGGAGCAGCATAAGATCGATCACCTGGTTATCGTGCCCTTTGATAAATCGTTTTCCGAGTTAACTGCCGAAGCATATATAAAAGAATTTCTGGTTAATAGATTTCATCCACACTCTATAATTATTGGATATGACCATAGATTTGGAAGGAACAGAATTGGAGATTTTAAGTTGCTCGAGGAAAAAAGCGCTGAATTTGCCTACAGACTTATCGAAGTGCCGCAACACGTTATGGATGAGATCGAGATCAGTTCTACCAAAATCCGTAAAGCATTATTGGCAGGGGATGTTTTAACTGCTAATAAATTACTGGGTTATGATTTCTTTTTTGAGGGACAGGTAGTTAGCGGTGACAAGCTGGGCCGACAATTGGGCTATCCTACTGCAAATCTTGTATATACCAATGATGATAAAATACATTTAGGAGAAGGCGTATATGCTGTTTACGTACAAATAGATCGTGAACTTAAAAAAGGCATGCTGAGCATTGGCAAGCGGCCTACTTTGCACGATGTGCAGGAAAAGGTTGAAGTAAATATTTTTGAATTTGATGGTGACCTTTATGGCAGAACTATTAAGGTAATCGTGAAAAAATACCTTCGACATCAGGAAAAATACCCTAGTCTTGATGCTTTGAAAGCACAAATTGCAAAGGATAAGATCAATAGTCTGAAAGTGTTAGAAGATTGAATACTATGAGATCTATCAACAATTAAGGGTTCATCATTTTTACGATCATTTCTTTTAATAATAGCGCATCGTCTGTTCCGGAATCATTGATACCAATGCTTTTCAGGTTGTATTCATGGAGGAGCAGGATAATATTCTCAACATGCTGCTGCCTGTAAATTTTTGCTGCTTGCAGGTAATCTTTCGCAAAGAATGCATGTACGCCTATTGCTGCGGCCAGGCTTTTTTCATCTTTTGCCGGGGCAGAATAAACCATCAATACTTTACTGAAAAAATTATATAAAGATGGAAAGATAAGGGGCAAAGGCGCTGCTTTTGGATTGGCTTCAAAGTATTGTGCAATACGGATCGCTTTGTAAAGATCCCGCGTAGCAATTGCGTGTTGCAATTCATATACATTGAATTCCTTACTTACACCTACAAAAGTTTCTATATCATCCTCCGTGATGTTCTTCCTTTCTCCCAGATTGAGGGCCAGCTTGTCTATTTCATTATTCAATCTGCTCAGGTCATTGCCGATGTGGTCGATCAGTAGAAAAAGAGCTTTACCAGTTATGTTAAAACCTTTTGATTTTACCAATTGCTGTGTCCAATCCGGCAATTCGTTATCATAGAGTTTTTTGGTTGTCAGCAATACACCTTTATCCTTTATTATTTTGGCCAGCTTGGTACGCCCATCTACTTTTTTATTCTTATAGGCTATAACCAGGATGGTGGATAACAATGGTTTTTCGATATAAGTTTCCAATTTTTCAATGCCCCTCATTTCCTGGGCTTCCTTGAGCAATACCACCTGTTTTTCTGCAAACATTGGGTAGCGCCTGCAGGCATTAACTACGGCAGTCCAATCGGCATCTTTTCCATAAAATACGGTTAGGTTAAAGCCTGCTTCGCTCTCGCTCAATATTTCGTGTTCGGCAAAGTTCACGACCTTGTCAATGAAAAAGGTCTCCTCTCCTTCTAACCAATAAACAGGTTTATATATATTTTTTTTTAAATCGCTTATAATTTTTTCCGGTGTCATAATATTTTAACAAATGTTATCCTTTATTTACATTTTTACCATAGAAACTTATAATTTCCAGGCACAATATTTTCTGGCATGGTTTTAGACAAAGGAGCAACGAATTCAAACCTAAAGTCTTATAATACAGTATCTAACTCAAAAATTTAAATGATGGCAAACACAAACTATCCTTCTGCGAATCCCCAAAGCAATCCGCCCAGGAATTCAAATACCAAAAATATAGTGATTGGCCTTTTGGCCGCAGGTCTTTTGGGCACTTGGGGATATTTTTTGTATGACAAAAACAAAGATGATGAGCAAATTCAGATCACTCAGGCTCAGGCTAATACTGCTATGTCATCAAGAGATTCTATTCAATTGATCTATAATGAAGCCTTAACCAGACTGGACTCTATTACCGGCAGCAACAATAACCTGCAAGGTCAATTGAGTGACCGTCAGAGTGAAATTACTAAGCTGAAAAGAGAGATCAACAGCATTCTTTCAAAAAGAAATGCTACTCAGGCTGAACTGAACCGGGCAAAATCGCTGATTTCTCAATTGAACAGCAAAATTGAAAATCTTGAAATGGAAGTGGCTCGTTTGACTGGTGAAAACCAACAACTGGCTGCTACCAATACCCAATTGAGTGCTGAAAAGCAAGTATTGGAAACCAACTTGCAAACTTCAACAGCAGAAAGGGATGAATTAGCCAGCACCGTGGACGTAGCTTCTACATTCTCTGCTGCTAATTTCCAAATCAAACCAATTAATGAAAAAAGAAATGGCAAGGAAAAGGAAACTACAACTGCACGCCGTGTTGACAAACTGATGGTTTCTTTTGACGTGGAAAACAGGGTAGCAAGAAGTGGTCCTGCTGACATTTATGTAATTGTAACTGGTCCTAATGGTCAGGTAATTTCTGATGCTGCAAATTCTGGTATGCTGACTACCCGTGCAGATGGCGACAGGCCTTATACAATGAAAACTACAATAGATTACGAACAAGGAACACGCAAAAACATTCAAATTCCTTTGCGCCAGGATGATTTCCAAACAGGAAATTATAAAATTGAAATCTATCAAAATGGTTTCAAAATTGGCGAAGGTGTGAGAACACTTAAGAAAGGTGGAATTTTTGGATAAGCTTAATATGTGATTTGATGATTTAGAAGCCCCGCCGTTTGGCGGGGCTTTTTGTTGGGATTAAAATACATTATACCCATAACTTATATAGTAAAGTCCGCCGATGTAAGGACTTCCATAACCGGTGCGCTGGTAATTGTTTAAAACGTTTGTGCCGCCAAGGCGGAAAGTGCTTTTATACTGGGGCATTCTGTAAGTAATCTGTGCATCCAACCATCCGAAAGAGGGCAATGTACCGGCAACAAAGGTGCCTTCATAACGGTTTTTATCCTGCCATTTGTATACTACGTTAAAACCTAGATTCCTCCAAACATTTTCATTCCGGAGCCCAAGATTAAATCTATACAGAGGCGCATTGAAGTAGGTAACAAAATCAGCAGGCACATCGCTCAGGTCATCGGAATAAATGTTTCCATATGCAACATATCTGTTCGGAAGCTGGTATTCAGCGGTAACCCCCCAGCCAAATGTTTTTACATTCTGATCTGTGTTTTGATTGTAGGAGAAATTTCTGGTAGTACCAGGATTCAGTAAGCCCTCAGGTGTTCCGGTTGTTGACTGTCCAACGGCTACTGCTGCTATAAAGTCTTTATTTACAGCATAATAACCGTAGGCATCCACTAATAGTTTACTCCCTATCAAACCTTTATAACCAACTTCATAAGAGGCAACTGTTTCCGGCTTAATTAGTTTGTAATCATATTTTTGCAGATGGGTCGGGTTACGGCTTGCCCTGTAAGCGGCAATACTTTCTGCAGTATAACCGGGATTAGTGTGTAATTGGTAGTATGTCTGGAACTCCGGCAAGGCCCCGATCAATATTGCGGAACTAACATTCAGATTAATGTATTGGTTCTGATTGGTTGGAAAACGATAAGCTGTTTGATAAGATACACGGAAGAAGTTATCCTTTGCTACCTGTACCACACCTGTAATACGCGGGGTAAACCTTCCTTCAAAGTTTCTGTGCTTGTCGTAGCGGCCAGCAAAAGTAAGCGTCAGTAAATCATTGAATAATTTCTTCTTCAGTTGTACATATCCACCATACTCATATGGTTTCAAACTACCAGCCGTATCGGCAAATAAAGTACCCTGAGAATTGAGCACATTCAGTTTCCATTGAAAACCGCCGATCACATTTACAATTTGAGAGAAGTTAAATACTTCTGAGAAATCCAACTGACCCTCTGCTGCCCATAGGTCAGACTTATCTAAAAATTTTGCTCCCCTGGGTATTGGTAGGTTTCTTAAGGAATCTGCAGTTTTATTGAATTGTGCTGTTCCTGGCTGTAACATGCCCTGATCGGCAAAGGCTCGGGCAGCGGTATGAGCGTCTGCATCACTAGCGCCTATACTTCTTGCCTGAACATAAGCTGCTATATATTGCGGATACCAGGTTTGGCTGGGTTTCCATGCTTCATTGATCAAACGGCCCAAAACTGTAGCATTATAGGAATCACCGGCATTTTCCTGGGTTGTATAACCTCGAACAAACCAGTTTTTGGCTTTTACTTCCAGTTTGTGTTGTGCAATTTTCAGGTTTTTCAAAGAATAGCGGTCTGCTCCAGTATAAACCGTTGTTCCGGTACCTACATAGGAGTTAAATGAAGCCTCAACGCCGGGCGTAATTTTATAATATAAGCCACCGGTAAGCTTCAGGTTTTTTGTATCATAATCAACAAGGTCTTTTTCAATATAACCTGTGCGGGAAACATTTTGAGCAGGGTTGAAAAGCTGATTGCGCAAGCCAAAATAAAAAGGAACCATATTGGTCACAGGCGTTCTTAGCTCAGCAGGCAAAGAACCAATGAATGCACCCAACTGAGCTGGTGTGGGTATGGCTGGCAAAGCAGCGTTCATTATGGCGACAATGTCAACTGTATTGGCTGTTGCATCCAGAATGCCTTGTCTTGTGCTGGATTGAATCAAATTGGCAATGGCATACATGTTCTGGGAAGTTTCATCTCCGTAAACATTTACACCATCATAATTGGGATCGGTCTGCCGGTTGCCGGGCACTACTTTACTCCTCACATTACTTCTTTGAACATTGTCGTAATCGTAGGCTTGCCAGTCTTCGGCCTTGATATACTCGGCAGCTATTTTAAAAGCAAATTTGTTTTTAAAAGCTCTTCCGTAGCGCATACTCCAGTTGTAAAAAGGCGTGGCATCCTGCTGGCGATCGTTGATGTGCATCACTCCTTGTTTAGCCTGTACACTGAGCCCCTGATAGGTGAACGGGTTTTTACCACTGATCAGTAATGTTCCATTCATACCACCGGAGCCATATAAAGCAGAGGACGCACCAGAGAGTAATTCAATATTATCCACGTCCAACTCCGTTAAACCGATCACATTGCCCACCGAAAAATTGAGTCCCGGTGCCTGGTTGTCCATACCGTCAATCAATTGATTCAAGCGGGTATTACCGCTGCTGACAAACCCGCGGGTAGTAACCGTGCGAAAAGTTAGACTGGCTGTATGCATATCCACACCTTTCAAATATTGAATGCCTTCATAATAATTTGGCGTTGGAATCGTGCGCAGGGTGGTTGCACTCATCCGTTCGATGGTAACCGGTGATTCTAAAATCCTTTCAGCCATTCTTGAAGCGGAAACCACCACTTCCTGACCTAATGAAACTCCTGGACGGAGGCTTACTTCAATTGCTTTTGAAGCTTCGGCAATATTTATTTCCATTGGGTTAAAACCAATCGAACTAAACACTAATACTACCGGTAGTTTGGGAACAGATAATGTGAAATTCCCGTTGTCATCTGTTAATGTTCCCAATAAAGTGCCTTTTACTGTAACTGAAGCAGCGGGTACAAGATCCTGATTGCTCTGGTTCCTCACAGTTCCGCTCAACTGAATTTGGGCAAAGGAACAAATGGGTACAATGATAGCAGCTAAGAGTACTGCAATTAATTGCTTTCTTCTAAACATATTTGGAGATTTGGTTCTGCAATATATAATTAAGTATTTTATAAGGCAGTGTAGGTGTGGAGGCTTTATATGTTATTTATTCTATATCAGATGTATAATAAATATAAGACTTTTAAGGGATGGAAATTAATTTTTTTACTAATTAGGATGCAGTAATGCAACTTTGCAGCTTACGTTCAAAAAAGATCAAAATTTTATGCCGCAGTTTCAGTTTCCAAACCAAACAAATTTTTATCAGGGTAAAGTAAGAGACGTATATTCTATTAAAGATGATATATTGGTAATGGTCGCCTCTGATCGAATCTCTGCATTTGATGTTATTCTGCCCAAACCCATACCCTATAAAGGACAGGTATTGAACCAGGTGGCCGCCTATATGTTGCAACAAACCAAAAACATTTGTCCGAACTGGCTGATAGATGTTCCGGCACCCAACGCTTCTATAGGCTACAAATGTGAACCCTTTAAAGTGGAGGTTGTTGTACGTGGTAATTTGTGCGGTCATGCCTGGCGTACATACAGCAGCGGACAGCGGTTTATGTGTGGTGTGCTGATGCCTCAAGGGCTGAAAGAAAACGATTATTTTCCTCAACCGATCATCACTCCTACTACTAAAGCGAGTGCAGGACATGATGAGGATATTTCAGTGGAAGAGATATTAAAACAGGGACTGACCACTGATGCAGAATGGAAAGAGATCGAACAATATGCTTTGCAGTTATTTAAAAAAGGAAATGAGCTAGCAACTAAACAAGGTCTTATACTGGCAGATACCAAATATGAATTTGGTAAGCGAGATGGCAAGATCGTATTGATGGATGAAATTCATACGCCTGACTCCTCCCGTTATTTTTATGCTGAGGGATTTGAAGAACGCCAACAAAAGGGTGAAAAGCAAAGGCAGCTTAGTAAAGAGTTTGTACGTGAATGGCTGATCGAGAATGAATTCATGGGTAAGGAAGGGCAAACAGTTCCAGAGATGACAGACACCTGGATCGCTACTATTTCACAACGCTACATAGAGTTATATGAAAAGGTTGTTGGAGAAAAGTTTGTACCTGAACAATTGAGTGAGAAAGAGACGTATGAAATGATTGTTACTTCTTTAAATAGAATAAAATAATTAGCTCTCCCCTGTCCCATCCTGTAAGGGCGGGACAGGTTCTTCAAATTTCCTGCTTGTTCCTTAATGTAGAACCCCTGATGATTAAATCCCCTTTCACTATTTTGGTAATGATTTTATTTTCATCCGGAGTATGTAACTGATCGAAAAACAATTGTGCTGCTTCTTCGCCAATTTTATTGGTATGCACGTCAAATGAAGTTAAACCAGGTTCAATTACTTCACCTACATATTCGTTACCAAAACCAGCGACGCAGATTTCTTCAGGTATCTTTATTCCCTTTTCTTTAAGGTATTGCATGGTGTAGATAGCACATTTGTCTGATATGGAGAAAATGGCATCGGGTTGTTCCTGCCTGTTTAGCCAGTTGTCCACAACTTTCACAATGGTGTCGCGAACAAAATCCGTATGTGCCACTAAGTTCTCCCGGTAAGGCAAGCCGTGCTTTTTTATAACATTTTTGTATCCCTGCAATCTTTTTTGCGAAATCAATAGATCCTTTGGTCCTGCAATGACGGCGATGCGTGTACAGCCCTGCATTATTAAGTGTTCCGTCATTTTTTCCGCTCCCTCAATGTCTTCGCAGATGACCTTAGGTGTATCGGTCTCTGTACAAACGCGGTAAAAATGAACGATAGGGATTCCTTTGTGCAGGTGTGCTTTTATATGCTCAAACGATCTGGTGTCAATGGAATGGCAGATCAGCAAACCGTCAATCCAGTTCGTCATTAACGTTTGCAGGTTGTCCACTTCTGTCTTGTGCGATTCATTCGATTGACAAATCATCACTTTATAGTCGGCTGCAGAAGCTATCTTATGAATGCCACTCAGCATGGACGAAAAAAAAGTCGTCTCCAGGTTGGGAATAATAACACCAATTGTTTGGGTTTTTTTGTTGGCAAATCCCTTCGCCAGCAAGTTGGGCCGGTAGTCCATTTCCACGGCCAGTGCTTTGATGGCATCCCGTGTTTTGACGCTGATGTCCGGATGTTCATGCAAGGCCCGAGAAACGGTAGTAGCTGACACACCCATAGCCTTTGCAATGTCTATGATTGTCGTTTGGTGCTTTTTGACATCACTGTTACTTTTTGCATTTTGCTTTTTGTGGTACAATGTAAAATGATAGTTGCACTCTTTACAGTAATACCGCTGTTTATTCCGGATAAAACCGGAGCGGAGCACAGTTTCGGCTTTGTTACATTTTGGACATTTAATGCGTGGCATAAGCAAAATTGAATTAAACGAAAATATCCATTATAAAAATTGTATCTATCGCAAACGTTTGCGCAAACGTTTGCGATAGAAAAAGAATATTTCCCGGCTTCAGATGACTATCATAATATATAGGATAATCATAGCTTTATGTCGGTTGAAGGTACATAGAAATGTTCTTCTTCTTTTTTAAATACCTATCTAAACCGCAACATTCATTTACTTAAAATCAGAACGTAAAACTTGCCGTATGACAAAACTGAATTACAATTATTACTTCACTTTTACACTCATTGCTCTATTCACTGCCTTGGGAGCAATGGCACAAACTGTAAAGGGCAAAGTAACCAACGAAAGCGGGCAGCCGATTGAAGGCGTCAGTGTGGTGGTGGATCAAACAAAGGTCGGCGTATCCACTTCCGCCTCCGGTGCATTCACCATCAACGCTTCGCTCAATGAATCCCTTACGGTTTCGGCAATCGGTTACGAAACCAAACAGATAAAAATTACCAACCATGATCTACTCACCATCACATTAAGAGCAGTGCAGAAGGAAATGGAGCAGGTTGTAGTGGTTGGTTATGGTACCCAACGAAAAATTGCTACCACAGGTTCCATTGCTTCGGTAAAAGCCGAAGAGATCACCCAAACACCGGTGGCCAACGTAGCGCAGGGGCTGCAGGCAAGAGTATCGGGTTTACAAATTACGCAAAACTCAAGCGCCCCTGGTGGCAACATCTCTGTTCGCATCCGCGGCACCAACTCCATCAATGGCACATCGGAACCACTTTATATTATTGACGGCATCCAAATCTCTAATGGCGGCGGCGTAAATGATGTAAGTCCATTATCTACCATCAACCCGAACGATATTGAATCAGTGGAAGTGTTGAAAGATGCGTCGGCTACGGCCATCTACGGTTCACGTGGCGCCAACGGCGTAGTGCTCATCACCACAAAAAGAGGAAGAAGCGGCGCCACACGGGTTAGTTATGATATGTATTACGGCATACAAAAAATGACCAAAAAACTGTCCGTAATGAATGCTGCTGAATTTGCTGCACTGGAGAACGAAACCTATAATACCACCATTTATCCTGACCCCCAGTCACTCGACAAGGGAACCGACTGGCAAGATCTGGTATATCGGACGGCACCGATTCAGGATCATCAATTGACGGTGACAGGTGGTTCAGAAAAAACACAACTGGCCCTGGCCTTAAACTATTTTAACCAGGACGGTATTGCCATCAATTCCAATTTCAAACGCTATTCTATGCGGGCCAATATAGATCACCGTATCAATGAACGAATTAAATTAGGCACCAGTATTTTTGGTTCCTATTCTAAAAATTCAGCCATACCTACCGGGATAACGAGTATTGATGGTCCGGTTATTACCACTAGTCTGGTGGGTGCGGCACTGGGTGCACCGCCAACATTGAAACCGTACCGGGAAGACGGCAGTATTTTTCCATTTGGCGACCAGGTTGCAGGGGGGTACCGCGAAGTAACCAATCCATTGGGCCTTGCAGCCATCTTAAATGAAAACAATATCAAACGAACATTAGCTAATATATATGCCGAAGCGAAAATTTTGAAAGAGCTGACCTATAGGGCTTCCTTTAATGTGGACCTGCAGAGCGGATTGAGCAATTATTATTCGCCCATTTATATACTGAACACTGCCGATATCAATGCCAGCTCCGGCACTGCTGGCAAAGGCAATTCCAACAATACATTGTTGCTGCACGAGAGCATTCTTACGTATTCAAAAAATCTTGGGGAACAGCACTCGGTAAAATTAACCGGTGTATTTGCCACGCAGAGCTCATTATTTAATTCCAACAACATTAGTGCTTCCGGTTTTCCGAACGACGCCACCAAAAACGAAGCGGTGCAATTAGCCGCCAATCGTACGGTGAGCAGCTTCCGCAGCCAAGAACGTCTTGAATCATACCTGGGAAGGCTTAACTATGGTTTTCGCGATAAACTGTTTCTGGATGTAACAGCACGGGTGGATGGCTCCAGCAAGTTCGGAAATTCGCATAAATATGGTTTCTTCCCGGCCGCTTCTGCCGCCTGGCGTATTATAGCTGAAGATTTTGCCAGTCGCCTCGGTTTTCTGAGCGATTTAAAATTAAGAGTAAGCTATGGCCTCACCGGAAATGCGGGCGCTATAAGTCCTTATAATTCCCTGGCTGTAGTGGCTGCCGGCCCGTCTTATGAGTTCAATAATACTTATACCATTGGCATCAGTCCAACAGGTATTGCCAATCCCGACTTGCGTTGGGAAAGTTCGCTACAGTCGAATGTGGGGTTGGATATAGGTCTGTTTCAGAACCGGGTAAACCTTGTGGTGGATGCATATCATAAGAAAACCAGTGATCTGTTGTATGTAAAAACATTGCCTTTGTCATCCGGCTACACCACCGTTACCGGCAACTTTGCTGAACTCGAAAATAAAGGTTTGGAATTTGCCACCAACATAAAGATATTAACGAATACAGCGGTAAAGTGGAACCTGTCCGGCAACATAAGTATGAACCGGAATAAAGTGCTGAGCCTAGATGAAGGTGTTACCAAAGAGACATTCGTAACACCGTACTCTGTACTGAAAGTAGGTGAACCGCTGGGCCTTTTTAAGACTTATGTTTTTGATGGCATCTACCAAACTGGTGAAACAGTACTACCCGGCAGCGGTAGCCGAATTGGTGGCGTGAAGGTAAAAGACCTCAACAAGGACGGGCAAATCACATCGGATGATCAGATCATCACCGGCAATCCTAATCCAGATTTCATTTTCGGTTTCTCTACCAACCTAAGGTATAAAAGCTTTGATTTCAGCACTTTCTTCGCCGGTTCACAAGGCAATGATATATACAATTTAAGCCGCTACACAATGGAAAATCCTTTGGGTCAACGCAATGTTTTTGCTGCTTTGGTGAACCGCTGGTCGCCAACCAATCCCAACAACGAATATGTCAAACCGTTTCAGGGTGGCCGGTTGCCCATCTCTGACCGGTTTGTTGAAGACGGTTCTTACATCCGTTGTAAAAACATCACACTCGGCTATACACTGCCGGCCATCAAAGGTGTGAACAACATAAGGGTTTACGTCAGTGCCAATAATTTATTTACCATCACCGATTACAGCGGATATGATCCGGAAGTGAACTCTTACGGTAACTCGAACCGTGTTATTGGTATTGATAACCTTGTATATCCGTCGGCCCGTACCTTTTTGGGCGGCGTACGTGTCACCTTCTAATCATGTTTTAAACTATCTAATTAAAGCCATTTAAAGTGATTATATGAAAAGAAATATTCTTTTACTGTCAGGCTTGAGTGTACTGCTTATCTATGTAACGGCCTGTAGTAAGCTAAAAGAGGAGCCTTATTCCTCTATTTACACCAGCAATTTTTACAAAACAGCTTCCGATGCAAATGCAGCACTAGTTGCGGCGTTTAGCCCTGTGGCGGATATGTACGGCGGACCAGCTACACTGATGATTGCGGATTTCAGTGCGGACCAGGTGTATCCACGCCCGGTAGTGGGACGGAATACATATACATTGTTTAATTACGACCAAAATTTTACCAGTCAAAAGAGTTTTAACCGCTATTTCGAATCGGCTCAACAGGTATGGCAATCTTCTTATTCGGGTATTGAAAATGCCAATTTAGTGATCGAGCATGTACCAAATACGAAAATGGACAGCGTGAGACGCAACGAGATCATTGGTGAAGCGTATTTTCTGCGGGCCTTTTATTTCTGGATGCTTACTAAGAATTTCGGGGATGTAGTGATCAAAACACAACCGAGCACCACGTTGGAAAAAGCATATACAGGCAAAAGCCCCAGAGCCAATGTGTTCAAACAAATCTATGCTGATCTGGATAAAGCCATTTCCTTATTGCCCTCGTATTCGTCAGGTCTGATCAAAGGCTGGGCGTCAAAAGAAGCGGCTATGGCGTTGTATGCCAAAGCAGCCTTGTATAACGAAGACTGGGCCAAAGCTCTGGAGAAAGCCCAACAGGTAATCAATTCGGGAAAGTACATACTCTTGCCCGAGGTACGCGACTTGTATGATATAAAGAAAGAAGACGCTGCTCGCCAGGAAATCTTGTGGGCATTTGAAGCTGTCAGCACCAATCCGGGAAGAGGCACGCAGATTACGTCACT
>CBKWHA010000059.1:0-25032 GCA_966674115.1 uncultured Chitinophagaceae bacterium | reverse complement strand
GTAGTGTTTACTTCAATAGCATAATTCTTATTGGCATCTTTCTTTACTTTTACGGAACCTACTGCTGCAGGAACCACAGTTGATTGAGTAAAAGTTAATTTTCTTGCACAGGAGCTCAGAAAAACTGCAAGACTGACTGCTATAATAGAATTTATGATTCTACTTTTCGTTGTACTGTTATATAAACTAAGCATAACTAGTAATTTTGAATTTTATGATTAATTTTATTTAAATAAGTGTTGTTTCATTCGCTTGTCATGTCCATAAATATCATCTCTAAAATATACCAGTCCATTTGCATCTACCCAGGATGTAAAATAAGTGATAAAAACAGGTATGGGTTGATCCAGTGTAACCCATTTTTCTGTCTTTCTATTCATTGCTGATTGTATGCTGTCAGTTGTCCATCTGTCATCATTACGCAACAAATATGTTGTTAAAGCAAATGGCCGCTGCAGGCGGATGCAGCCATGACTGAAAGCCCGCCTCTGTCGGCTGAATAAACTTTTAGAGGGCGTATCATGAAAGTAAATATTGTAACGGTTAGGAAATATGAATTTTACCTTTCCCAGCGCATTTCCTGCGCCGGGCTTTTGACGAATGATGGGTAATTCGCCGCTATAACCGGTTATTTCCATATTGTTTCTCTTAAGGTAACTTTTACTGCGCCGCATCGCTGGCAATATTTCATTACGCACAATGCTACGAGGCACGTTCCAGTAAGGACTAAAAACAATATATTTCAACTGATCGGAAAAAATAACGGTTCTGTTGGCTGCCTTTCCTACTACAATGTTCATGCTCAATGCTTTCTTACCGTTTTCAAACACATGCATCCGGTATTCTGGTATGTTAGCAACAATAAAATTAAAGGGCTGCTCCGGCATCCAGCGCATTCTTTCCAGGTTAATAAGCATTTGCTCAATCCTATCTTTGACTGGAATGTTCAGTTCCTTGATGAAAGTGGCATCTATGATCCCATTTTCTTTCATACCAAAACTTTTCTTCATTCTTTTGACTGCATTTTCCAATGAATCTGTAAACAAAAAAGTAGTATCTGCAGATGAGTAATCACCGGAAGTTCTCAAACGTTGTTTTATCTGTGCAATTACTGTATCCTGCTCACCTTTACTCCATTTGTGTCTAGAGGGTTCTATAGTAGGCCATCCACCCCTTTTTTGAATAGAATAATAATGAAAAATAGCATCTTGTAACCTGTGAAATGATGGATTTAATGGCTGCCAATCATCAAGTTTACTGTCCTTAGAAAAAAGAGAATCCAATAAAACTACAGCATCCAGTTTTCTTCGGGGAATATGCCATTGCATTTGCTCCGGACTAATCTTTCCTTCATACGCAAATTGTACAAACTGGAAAAAATGCTGTGTTAAACGTAATTCAGTTAAAGCTAGCGTATCTTTCTGTAAAAAATAAACAGTATCTGCGTTCAGTAATTCGTCCATTTGCCGGTGTAGCTGTTGGTGATAAACGGTGCTGTCGCCAATGCTGATATAGTCTTTATGCAGATTCCAAAAGCCCTCTGCCTGTTCTGTGAACCCTTCTTTGTGAAACCAGGCATATTGAAAATTCCGTGCGTTATAGAAACTTAATATCTGGTTGGCGATAATATCAGAAGTTACTTCAGATTTGATAAACGTTTCAACAGAAATGCTGTCTAAGAAAAGATGACTGTAAGCATTTTGAGGTGTTATTGTTGTATCTCTGGGAATAAGAGGTACAGAGGCCTTTACATTTTTCTCGCGGCAATGAAGAAATAACAAGGAACAATAAACTATGATAAAAAAGATTTTCATTGTTTTCAGGACATTATACCTTTCGATAGTAATACAACATCAACTTAAGTTAAGTTTTTAAATTTTCATTTGTGTGTAATGAATAATGCTGTATTTGATTTTTCCAGAACCACATTTGCCAAACTTTCTTTGAAAAAACGGGATAACGAGCTGCGTCCAAACGACCCCATTACTACCAAAGCATTTTGATGTAGACTAATGAAAAGGGGCAATTCTTCTTTGACATCACCTTTTAAAGCATAGATCTCCACATTTGGAAATTGTAATCTGAGCCACTCTTCTACCATTTCTTTATATTCAATCTCAAGGATATTGGGAGGTAGAACTGAAACCAGGTAAACAGGGATGTGATGCCAGGAGGTAAACAAATAGGCAAACTGCCGCATGGCATGAATGCTGGAAGAATGACCATCATAGGTAATAATAACCTTTTCAAAAACCTGAACTTCTTGAGATAAAATTAAAACAGGACATAGCAAGTTTGCCAGTAGACTGTTTAATGAATAATATATTGTATTTACTTCCGCATTAATAATCATAAGGTCGGCAAAGGCACTGTAATCTATCATTGTATCAAGGAAGTCCTCATGTATTTTCTGAACTTTATAGCTGACCCCACCCGAAATACAGACATCCTCAAATACTTTTATTTGAGCACTTTCTAATTGCAGCATTTCTTCTTTGTCAGACGCTGTGGTATAATCTGTGTTGATTAGAGATAGATCATTTGGGAAAAGATAGCCTTCCAGTTCCTGTGGCTTCAAGCTATGAATAAACAATCCATGCAAAATGGCGTTTTCTTTTTTTGCTATGTGAATGGCATAATTCAGATCATTGTGAAATAGTTGAAACCCATTTATGATAAATAGAATTTTCTTCATTATATAGATTATTAGCTATGTATTAAAATTACTTTTTTATCTATTTATTTACATATTCACTTTTAGATATGCTATACAATCGGCATCTAATTTTGGTGTCTTGTATTGTATTTCAAAGGTTGTTAACTTGTCAGCACTTAATAATTCATGAGCAGCTATACCAACAATTATTTTGTGAAAAGACTCATTGATTTCATCATCTGGACTAGCTATGCTTTTGCACAACTTGATAGAATAATTAACAGCAAAATAAAATATGCATAAGTAACTTTTATAAACTATAAAATACTTTAGAGTTATTAGGACACTCTTAAAAGGACATTAGAATAATATTAGTTTTTAGCATTACCATTGATAAGATGAGCAGTTAGCAGTTACTATACTTGAAATTAGAATATGGCATGAATTTTTATCTTTAATTATTAATCTTACTTTACAAAGTTGGCAGGCAGCAAGAACTAAATACCTCACTAGAATAACTTAATAATCCAGGAGCCCGTTAGGCATCAACTTCTATTATTCACAAGAAGAAGTCTACTTATTTATTATTTTATAAAATACAGACTATGAATGATTTTCACCATTATCAAAGTTGTATTGAAGCCTGTTTACAATGTGCTGCAATATGTAATCATTGTGCCAGCTCTTGTACACAGGAATATGAAATTAAGATGATGGCAAGATGCATTCAACTGGATATGGAATGTGCTGCCATCTGCTATTCTTCAGCGCAACTTATGAGTTTAGATAGCAGAAAAGCACAAGAGATTTGCAGGATCTGTGCAGACATTTGCCAAGAGTGTGGCGATGAGTGCGCTAAACATGAAACAGAACATTGCCAGGAGTGTGCAAGAGCATGTAGGAGTTGCGCAGAAGAATGCAGAAAGATGGCGGCATGATCATATAAATCACTGTTACATCAATCCAGTATCCTTCGTGTTTTAAGGTGAGCACTAAACACTCCAAGAACTTGAGCGTTTAGGTGAATTAGGCAGAGTTTATTTCTTCGTTCCGTTAGTAACAGCTTCTTTTTATTAGAACCCGTTGTTCTGGCGGAACGAGAGATAAACCTAAATGAAACGCTATATGGTGCTGATATTCAGTACATATAATTCAGTTTGTGTGAAATGGTAAATCACCTTAGCATTTCTAATCAACTTCTAATACATAAAATTGTACATTGGCATGGTCACAGTGAAGAGAAATAAATCCACGAATTAATACGTGCAGCTGTAAAGAGCAGAAAGTTAGATCATGTTTAGGAGGTTTGACATAAAAACTGAGATCATTTTGGCTATAATGCCGGCAGCTACTATCATAGCTGTATTGATTTTACTGGAATCGTTTAGCAAACAACAACTGCTTTTTTCTTCCCTTGCCTCCAGTGCCTTTTTGATCTACCTGGATCCCAGGCATCCAACTAACAGCATACGTACCCTTTCAATTGCCCAGATGTCTGCTGCGGTGATAGGCTATCTTATATACCTGTTATTTGGTTCGGGATACTTGTCTGCAGGCATTTCAATGATCATTGTAATAGTAGTTATGATAGCTGCAAAAGCTATGCATCCGCCTGCTGTTTCTTCTGCCATGATCTTTGCTTTTCAGTATACTAAGCCGAACACATTGTTGTTGTTTCTTTTTGCCGTATTGCTGTTGGCACTACTGATCGGTTTACAAAGGGCTTCGCTTTGGCTGATTCGAAGAGGTGAAAGAAAAACTTAGAAAGACGCTTGAAAGGATAAGCAGAATATGCTACGAAACATAACGACCATTAAAAAATATTATGCAAACGAAAACAACCACGCGGAAAGAATATAGTTTTCCACAAAAGGTCTGGATAATGGGTGGGATCATTGCTTTGATCGTGCTCATCCTGCTCTTTATAGGGGTAACCTTCAATGTATTGCTGCTCTTATTAGCCGGCACTTTGATAGCAGTATTCTTCAGAGGATTAAGTGGGCTTATGCAGCAAAAAACGAAATGGAAAGAATGGGTATGCCTTACTATTTCTATTTTGGGAACATTAATGCTTGTTGTCCTGCTTTTCTGGCTAATCGGAACCAAGGTACAATCCCAGGTAGCACAGTTGAGTCAAACACTTCCCACCACCATAGAAAATGCCAAAAGCCAGCTCAACAAGTCCTCAATAGGGCAAAGTATTGTACAAAAACTTTCCTCACCTGCTACACAAAAAAAAGCACAAACGCTGGCACAAACCTTCTTCAAGAGCACCTTTGGTATTTTGGGTGACATCTATGTGGTGTTATTTATAGGCATCTTCTTTACTGCAGCACCACAATTGTATAAAAAAGGACTGGTAAAGTTAGTGCCCGTCCATGGAAGGAGTAGAGCTGATGATGTTTTCAATAAAGTTGGTGATCACTTAAAGAAGTGGTTGAAAGGAAAGCTTTTTGCTATGCTGGTAGTGTTTGTATTGACTGCCATTGGCCTTGTTATTATCGGTGTGCCTATGTGGCTGGTCTTGGCCTTAATAGCTGGTATCCTCAACTTCATTCCCAATTTTGGACCACTGATCGCAATGGTGCCGGCTGTGCTGGTGGCATTATTGCAAAGCCCTGCAACTGCACTGTGGGTAGCCATATTGTATGTACTGGTTCAGGTGGCAGAAAGCAATTTTATTACCCCAATGGTACAGCAAAAGCTGATCAGCATCCCTCCTGCCCTTATTATCATTGCCCAATTATTTATAGCGCCACTTACAGGCGGATGGGGTCTGGTGCTGGCGACGCCTTTGCTGGTAATTATTATTGTTTTGGTGCAGGAGCTATATGTTAAAAAACAAAATAGACACGAGTAAGTTATTCATTGGTAGTTGGAATAGCATTTTAGTCTATTTCTGCTCATTTTTCTATTGAGGGTATCCGGCAAGTGAACACTTCTTAAGATAAATGCTTTTACCGTCTACAGTTAATAACACAATGCGTTATATAATGCAGTAGCTCTTCCAACACCACCGGAAGCTCCTGTAATTACGGTAACCTTATCTTTAAATTCATTCTTTTTCATAGCTATACAACATATTTATCCCAAAGTCCATATTGCTCTTTTTTAACACCCTTTGGAAATGATAAAATCATAACAGTGATACCTGCAAATGTGTTGATGAGTTTTAAGGTCGTAAAGCCCTCAGCAACCAACCAGGGGAGTAAAGCAACGGCCAACCCTAATAAAATATTTATATACCTAACGGATCTTACCACTTCCCCCATCGCAATAACAGCACAAACAACAATAAGTGAACCGGTCAAATGATTCACATCAGCTAAAATATCGGTTATCGGTACACCGAACTGTGCAGGCAATACAACAAGCCCAACTCCTATTAAAGTTGATAAAACCAGTGTCCACGGCGAACTCATGCCCCAAATAGACGCATGGAACACCTTTCCAAATTTATTTGGTAGATTCATCAATTCGGGAGAACGCTCGTCCTTGTTCATCTCCACAGGCTTACCACCTTTCCAGAACACAGGCCAAAATCTTTCACCGTTTTTAGTTGCTTGTCGCATGTGTTGCCCCATAGCGATTACTTCATCCACCTCCAGTGGTATCATGGGCAGCATTACAGCCGCTGCTAGTAAACAGAACGCACACCATGCGCCTACCACTAAAGGTTGAGAAATGACCAAGAATATATGAACTAACCCTAAAGGAATCACCAATATGCCAAAAAATGCCACCATCCAGGGCATGGTGCGCCAGCGGGAAGGACTTCCCATAAAACCCATTAGAAATTCAAATGTATAAGCCAAGGCACCCAAACCTGCATCGGAAATGAAAAGGGAATGAGACATGGCCGAATTCAGTACCCTTTCACTGCTCCCTCCAAAGAAAGGATCCCATACTGTATCAATATATCCTAACTGAAATGCAGCTAAATACCTTGAAACGATGAAACCTGCAAAGCCAGTAACGATCATGATCCATCTTTGCGGCCAGCTTGACGGGTTGTAGCTCCATCCAGAGGGTACTTCTGATCCCATTTTCATATACATGATCATGTTGGGCATGCCAGGTATCAGGATGGATAAGGAAATCACCAGAATGCCCACCAGGGTATCATTCAAATAAATCGCGGCTGTTGGTGCCCAAAAAAGAAGGGGGGCCATGCTGATCCATATGCCAATAAAACAACATATCCAAACACTCACCGGCCGGTTAGGCGTTAAAGATTTCCATCCAAAGATTAGTAGCAGAATACCACTGATCACATCACTCCACTTCATAGCTGCAATTCGGTTCTCTAGTGAAAGCCAGATTTCTCTGCCGCCAGATGGAAGTACAACTGATTTTTCGTAGTTGAAAGTAAACGGAGAAACTATAAGCCAGACACCAAGAATGATCAATGACCAATAGACCCATAATGTTTGCATATGATGCATGTGCAACAATTGCATGCGATCCTCTTGCTGATGATCTGTTTCCATATCCATCATCGGGCGGGTAACACTTCGCGAACCCATATCATGAGTATCCATAATTATGCTAATAAACAAACGAGCAGTCGTACTCTAGTCTCAATGGACGCGGAAGAAAAACGGGCTTCAATCAATAAGCTAACTTTTCCTTTTAAGTTATGAAAAGTTCTGTAGTATTAAAAATATGTCCTCAAATAGTAAACCATTCCTTGATTTTTGAATTTTCTAATTAGATTCTAATCTAAAATTTGAAATACACTTTATCATTTAAAAAATATTGATAAATATGACTTCTACATACCTACTACAATTATGATGCTTCCTTTGTTAATTAATAATTTTAAATATTGTTGCAGTTTAAAAGGTTCATCAAGTTGCATCTACTGTTGGCATATCATACTCGCATAGGCACACTCACTTTCCTTGTTGATATTTAGGATCGACTTACCACCCTTGGCTGAATCTTTAAGAACTGCTCTAAGTCCAATCCACCACCATCTTGATCTCCTCGGCAGAATGAGGATACAGCGCTTTCATAAAGTTCGTATAAGGAATCTTTTCTGTAATAACACCTCTGATCGCATCCGGCCACTTTTCCATGCAGACTGTTAAATCATTTACCGCCATTTTGTAATGATCATAACTAGCGTTTACGCTACCCAGGATAAGTTGATTCTTTAATACCAGTTGCTGCATGATATTACCAGCCAATATATTCATGGGTCTCTCACCAGCCGGTATGCCTGTTGCTATATAAATCCCATTTATTGCTAGTGTATCAATCAGTTCTATTTGCAACTTGGCCATACCAGTGGCTTCAAATACAAAGTCAGCTGCTCCATACACTTCATCAAAGTCGGTCACCTTTACGGCTCTTCCGTCTATATAAATACCTCCAATACTTTTTAAGATCTGTGGGCGCAAACTATTTTCATCCACGATATCCAATCCAAATACTTCCGCTCCCCTTAATCTTAAGGCAAAAGCGGCCATCAAACCAATGGGCCCAATACCTGCTATCAACGCTTTTTTCCCTTTTAGCCAATTGTCCATTTGCTCGAATCCCTTCAACCTTGCTGATTGTATGATCATGGCTTCATCTATTGCTTTAGCAGCTACCGACATGGGTTCAGTGAGCACGCCAATGCTTTTGATGACTTTAGGCACTTTTACGAGGTATTGTAATTTATCTAATACATATTCTGATTGAAATCCATCTGCCCCTTTGATACCCCTTTCCGTATACTTACCAGTATAACACATATCACTACGGTTGTTGATGCAGGCAGGACACTCGTTACATCCACGGCGGACCGTAAAAACTCCATAATCCCCCTGCTGTACACTGGTTATCGCACTGCCTACCTCCACTACCTGGCCAAACATTTCATGGCCCAGTATCAAGGTACTCTTTCCTTTAGGTGCATCTGCTCTACCGCCTTCTGCTTCTTCTCTGTCTGTGCCGCAAATACCAACATGCCAGATCTTGATTTTTACTTCATCAGCTGCACTTATTTGTGGCTCATCCACATCTACTAACGATACATTATTGGTCCCCGGAATTAGTGAAATTGCTTTCATATGTTAATAGTTTACGTCTTTATTCCTGCTATCATTTAACTGCTTATCTAAGTTATAGGCAGCACTGATCAGACCTAAATGGGTAAATGCCTGAGGGAAGTTGCCCAAATGTTCCCCTTGATGTCCAAGCTGTTCAGCATATAATCCAAGGTGGTTTGCATATCCAAGCATTTTTTCAAAATAAAAGCGGGCTTTCTGCAGTTGTCCAGACTTGGATAAACACTCAACATACCAGAAAGTACACATGGAAAAGGTGCCTTCATGGCTTACTAATCCGTCGGGGGCTGCCAGATCTGGCCGGTAACGGTACACCAGAGAATCAGAAACAAGTTCATCTTCAATTCTTTTCAGGGTAGATAACCACATGGGGTCTTTTGGGCTAATAAAGCGAATCAGTGGCATTAATAAAGATGAAGCATCTACTGTGACAGATCCAGGAAATTGCATGAATGCCTTTTTTTCATCATTCCAAAAATCATTGTAAATGCTTTTGAAGATGGTGTCACGTTCTCGCCTCCAGCGCTCATTCAGCGGGAAAGATCGAGCTTCTGCAATTTTGATTGCCCGGTCAAAAGCAACCCAGCAGAGCAATCTTGAGTACAGGAAATTTTTCTTTCCACCTCTTACTTCCCAAATGCCTTCATCAGGTTGATTCCAATGATCACTTAACCAATCAATTTGCTTTACAAGATCTTTCCAGAAGTTATAGGAAATGGGGGCACCGAACTTGTTGTACAGGTATACTGAATCCATTAACTCTCCATAGATATCCAGTTGTAGTTGTCCATAAGCATTATTGCCAATCCGAACAGGCTTTGAATTTTTATATCCTTCAAAATGCTCTAGCATCTTTTCTTCTAATTGCCTATGCCCATCTAATGCATACATAATTCCCAGCCTTCCTTGTCCTTTCACATCCTCGCATAGTTTTTCTACCCAGTTCATAAATGCACCTGCTTCTCTGGTATAACCCAGTCTTATCAGTGCATAAACAGTAAAAGAGGCATCGCGAATCCAGGTATAGCGATAATCCCAATTCCTTTTGGCACCAATACTTTCTGGTAAACTAAATGTTGGGGCTGCTACAATAGAGCCATAATTGTAAGAGGTCAATAGTTTTAACACCAGTGCAGAGCGGTTTACCACCTCCATCCATCTTCCTCTGTAATTTGATTGGACCACCCAGTCTTTCCAGTAATTAACGGTTTGAAAAAGACTCTCACTAATAAAAGCCTTAAAATCCCGTTTACCTGTATGATCTTTATCTACATGCTCTAAAAGAAAGTCTGCCGTCTGTGTAGCTGTTAAAGTAAACTCCGCAACCACATCCCCTTCTTTTAATTTTAACGGAACTGAACTCTTTAGCCGGAGCACAGTATTATCAGCTCCTGTACTTGTAAATAGTATTTCAGTTTCATTGAGCTTCTCTACTTTGTGAGCACTCCTACCATAATTAAACCTGGGCATGCAGCGCATTCGAAAATGTACTTCACCTCTGACTGTAGTAACTCTGCGGATCAGTTCTTTACCACTATACAGCTCTTCTACCGGCATAAAATCTGTAATTTCTCCCACACCTTCAGTAGATAAGAAACGGGTCAACAGTACATTCGTGTCAGGTAGATATAATTGCTTGGTCTTCATCTCATTAAATGAAGGTCTGATTTCGAATCGCCCACCCCTTTCGCTATCCAGTAAGGCTGCAAATATGGTAGGTGAATCAAAATCAGGAAAACACATAAAATCAATAGAACCGTTCAATCCTACTAATGCAATCGTGTTCAAGTCCCCTATGATACCATAGTTTTCAATTGGCTGGTATTGCATTATTTATGAATTAATATTAACGCTAGTGCTACAATAGCCGTTCCAGAAAACCTTGTATCCATAAGCCTCATTTATTCTATGAACTTTAAAATCTTATAATCATATTTAAAGAAGCTGAAGCTATCATTCGCAAGCACCAAAGCAAAAGTAGATGCCAAACACCTTTACAAGAAGATCAATATATGGCAATAGCAATGAAAATAAAGGATATTACGGTACGTCAAGTTAAGTAACATTTGAAATGTCAATTTGCTCGAGATAAGGGTATAATTCATCTGTATCTTGAAAACTTCTATAGCATAAAATTTTACTATAATCTATATCAAGAAATATTTCTACATAAAAATTCTCCAATTGAAATAATAGAATATTGTGTTCGTCCGTATTCCGCATAGCAACACATACTCCATAAAGGAGCAAGTTTGTAAATTGCTTTTCTTGGTTGAGCTTTTTAAAATGGTACAAAGACATGGTAGCAAACTTATACTGAATCGCGTTCAAAGCCAGTGCCAAAGAGTTATTGGTGAACAAAAAGAAACGTTTTGCGAACATCGTTTTGAACCCATTACAGGTAAACTTATCAATCAGGTGGTAAAGCGATCGGATTGTATAACATCAATCGCATTGTACAGTACTATTGTAAAAGACATCAAATACAGAAAAGTCTTACTGAAGAAATTGCTGTGGCTTATCTTTCTGAAATTTATGTGATTGATCTTCTTCTAAGATTCAGCTCATTACAATTTAATTCAATTCTAATATAGTTATAATGAACAACTAATCATTACGCGATAACTTCAAACCTGAATTAAAATGATGATATTGACGAACTAATTTTCTTCATGGAAAGGAGCTCTATTATATTGTACATTGATGATGATTTAGATGATATTGAACTCTTTTCTACAGCTTTACAGGAAGTAGATCAATCACTTACTCTTTTGAGTGCAGCGAGCGGACGAGAAGGGATAGAAAAGTTAATTCAACTTAATAAAGAGAATCGAATACCAAGTCTTATTTTATTAGATTTTAATATGCCAGGTATGAATGGGAAAGACACGCTTTTGGCGATTAAAGAAATGGCATTTTACAAGCTATCCCAATGGTAGGATGTCAAAGCTGCAGAAGGTTGGTGTAAAAAATGGTTGTACTTATTTGGGGATTCAATTGATGTAGGTAGGGCAAAAAAACAAATGGATCAGCTAAACTGTAAAGAAGAATTTGAAGTATAATTCTTGCATTATTACCGTCCGTATTATTCATCTTAAAACCAAACAATATGAAACGTAGAATAGAAAGTTTAACTGGTTTTTCCATAGGCGCCACTGATGGAGAAATTGGAAAAGTAAAGGAATTTTACTTTGATGATCAAACATGGACCATAAGATATTTAATTGTTGACACAGGAGGTTGGCTTACAGGTCGTAAGGTGCTGATTTCCCCAGAAGCAGTACTTACACCTGATTGGGATCAGCAAATCTTTCCAGTTAACTTAACTAAGGAGCAAGTAAAAAACAGTCCTGACATAGATACTGAAAAACCAGTGTATAGACAACAGGAAATTGAGCTTCAAAAATATTATGGTTGGCCTGGTTACTGGGGTGGAGGTTTTGGTGCGGGCAATCTCTGGGCAGGTGGCTTTGGCACAACAGGAATGATGTTGCCAGGTACATTAACACCAGAACAAGCAATGAAATATGAAACGAATACACACGAAGAACAGAAAAACGAAAATCCCCATTTAAGAAGTACAGAACAAGTAAAAGGTTACAATATTAAGGCTGTTGATGGGGAGATTGGTGATGTAGAAGATTTTATCATTAACGATAGCACATGGGCTATTGACTTTATTATAGTTGATACCGGGAATCGGTTTCCAGGAAAAAAGGTAATCATATCACCCAAATGGATCAGGGAAATCAATTGGGATACTTCTTCAGTTGTTATAAACGCTTCCGTTGAGCAAATAAAAAACAGTCCTGAATATCAGCCGAGCCAAGAATTAAGTGAATCTTACGAAGCTAACCTTAAGAATTATTACGGCAGGTTTATAACTCATTAACAATAGCTCACAAGTTTAATAGCTCGCAAATGCTAAGCAGTAATGAAGCCGCATGATATAAGCGGCTTTTAAATTTTATTGTAAGTCCTTTTTTATTTTATATGTTTTTTCCAATAAGGATTGAAATAAGTGAAACCTGTTAGCAGCAAACCCGGTACCATTGCACAAAAACCTGGGAAGAACACCAGCTGTGTAAAAGAAAGTAAGCAGCATTGCCCACTCACTCCAACCCAACATTGAAGCTTTCATCCATCACCAGCTTTCCTTCGATTTCCTGATCATTGCCCGGTATTTTTAACCCTTTTATTTTACCGGTTTTCCCCTTGCTTAGCAATTCAATGATTTGCTTATTACTTAATTTCTTTCCCAGAATTTCAAAGGGTATCTTAAAACCGCACACATGGTAATTGGCGCATCCATATGCGCTATGCCCTTTCTTCAATAAATGCGTTTTACATTTCGGGCAATGCAACTGGTCTAAGGAAAGTGGTTTTTCCTTTTTTTCTGCAGGTGCCGATTTTACCATGGGTTTCGGGGCGATACTAATCGATTTGGCGCTACTTATCTTTACTTCCCTGGTAAGCTCCACTACCATGTCAATCAGTTCCTGTTTAAAGGAGGCCGGCTCGTAACTTCCTTTTTCAATCATGCGTAGTTTGCGTTCCCAGATCCCTGTTAGCTCTGCACTTTTCAATAATTCGTTTTGAATCGTATCAATTAAGTCGATACCCGTTTGGGTCGCAAAAAGGTTTTTCTTTTTCTTCTCAATGTATTTACGGTTGAAAAGAGTTTCAATAATATTGGCCCTGGTAGAGGGGCGCCCGATGCCATTATCTTTCAGCAGTTCGCGCATTTCTTCGTCTTCCACTTGTTTGCCGGCTGTTTCCATGGCTCTTAGGAGGCTGGCTTCGGTAAAAGGTTTGGGTGGTGTGGTCTTGCCCTGGTGGATCCATGGTTCGTGCGGCCCACACTCTCCGACTTCAAATACCGGCATGATCTTTTCCGCTTCCTCCCCTTCTTCTTTGTCTTTTTTGGCTTTGGCCTCTTGGGCATACACATCGCGCCAGCCGGCTTCCAGCACCTGCTTGCCCGTGGCTTTAAACTCCACCTGTCCCACTTTGCCCATCACGGTGGTATTAGCCACTTTACATTCGGGGTAAAAAGCGGCAATAAAGCGGCGGGCCACCAGGTCGTAGACCCGCTTTTCTTCGGTCGACAAATTCGCAGGCAATATGTCGGTGGGAATGATGGCATGGTGATCCGTTACTTTTTTATCATCGAAGACCGTCTTCGGTTTTGGGATGGGATGCGCTAATACCGGGGCCGTTAGCGCTTTATAATAAATCATGCTTTGCAGAATACCTTCGATCCTGGGGTACATGTCTTCGGGCAGGTAAGTAGTATCCACACGGGGATAGGTCACCAGCTTTTTCTCATACAGGTTTTGGATATGCTTTAGCGTTTCATCGGCCGAATAAGCATATTTTTTATTGGCTTCCACCTGCAGGGCCGTCAGGTCGAACAGGCGTGGGTTGCCCTCTTTGGCATCTTTCTTTTCAAATGCAATGATCTCGAACAAATGTTCTTTCAGGTAAGCCAAGCCCTTGTTTGCTTTTTCCTGGCTGCGCAAGCGGTCGATCGTAGCAATGAACTCCGTTTCGCGGTACAGGGTCTTCAACTCCCAGTACTCTTCCGATACAAAGGCATTGATTTCTTTTTGCCTTTGTACGATCATGGCCAGGGTGGGCGTTTGCACCCGCCCGATCGAAAGCACCACTTTCGGCTGGGCAAATTTTTTGGTAAAGAGCCGGGTGGCATTCATACCCAGCAGCCAGTCGCCAATGGCGCGGGCGCTACCGGCAGCATACAGGTTATTGTATTGTTCACTGTCTTTCAGCTTCTGAAAACCTTCGCGGATGGCTTCTTCGGTAAGCGATGATATCCATAGCCGTTTTACGGGTTTGTTGCATTTGGCTTTAAGCAGCACCCAGCGCTGGATCAGCTCACCCTCCTGTCCGGCGTCACCGCAGTTGATCACTTCCTCGCAATTCCGGATCAGGTTTTCGATGATACCGAATTGTTTTTTTACCCCCTCGTTGTTGATGAGTTTGATGCCGAAGCCGGCGGGTATCATGGGCAGATCTTCCAGCCTCCAGTATTTCCATGCCGGTTGGTAATCTTCCGGTTCTTTGAGTGTGCAGAAATGCCCAAAGGTCCAGGTGACCTGGTATCCCGCGCCTTCGTAATAGCCGTCTTTGCGCTGCTTCGCCCCCAATACTTCCGCAATATCTCTTGCCACACTTGGTTTTTCAGCAATACAAACCTTCATAATTCATTCCATATTGACAGGCGAAATTAAGATGATTGCAATTGGCGAAAAAGCTATGTGGAAATCTATGATAACTATTCGTGGTGAATTCCTTGGGTAGCCCTGCAGAACTCAGCATTGAAAACCAAGCTATTAAGAATTTACTGGAAAAAGTTCTTAAGCCTGATCCTAAAGTGATTAACATAGACCAGAGTGGCCCTAATAAAGAAGCCATCAGAACATTCAATAGAAGGTCTATTAGCAAGATAAGGTTCAGACAATGTAAACACATAAATTATAGGGTAAAAGGGGATCATCATTTTATAAAGTTGAGAACACTATTTGTCATTGCCTTATACACAGCACATGCCACAATTCTTATTATTGATTCACTGATAGAAGAGTCAAAGATTTTTTTAATATTAGGCAACTTAGTCCTCTATCTTCTCGTATTTCTAAATAAAGCCACTTTGCCACTCAAAAGGATCAGCTCTATCCTCTTCACTTACATAGGCTTCCCTGTAGCTGTAATGAAGTGATTCACTGTTAAGTTTAATTAAAAAACCGGTTGCAGTACATCAAAACAAACCCGGCACTGCCTGATTGTCGAATTCTATTGATTGTAGCAAAACAGGTTTTATTGTGCTGTAGCCACTTTTAAAACCAGTCTTTATGAAACAGTACTCTATTATTCTTATTGTGGCTTCTTTCATTTTATTTGCTTGTCAAAAAGATGATTTCAGAAATACCACAGACTCCAGTCCAAATTTATCAAAGATTAAAGCAGGGGAAGAACGAGGTCTCCAAACAAGGATACTCAACAAAACTTTGAATTTTCCCTGGGAAATTCTATGGGGTCCCGATAATTTTATTTGGTTCACTGAAAGAGAAGGAAGGGTGATGCGAATGAATCCAGAAACTGGACAAGTGATTACTGTTGCTACCATTACCGAAGTGGCGTCTACCACCAACTTTAATGGGTTGCTTGGAATGGTTCTGCATCCTCAGTTCAGCAGCAACCCCTTCGTTTATCTAGTCTTTAATTACTTTGATGAAGAGAATAATTACCTTGAAAAAGTGGTGCGCTATACCTATAATGGTACTACCTTAATTTCTCCCCAGACTCTCATTGATGGGATCATTGGAAAGATAGGCGGGGATTTTATACATAATGGCAGCCGCCTTGTGATCGGCCCTGATATGAAACTTTACGTAACTACCGGTGATGCCAACCTGCGTTTTGAGCTTCCGCAGAATACTTCTTCTTTGAATGGAAAAGTATTGCGGGTAAATTTGGATGGAACAATACCCGGCGACAATCCTTTCGGCAATGCTGTGTGGACGATTGGGCATCGCAATGCCCAAGGATTGGTTTTTGCCTTAGGGAAGTTGTATAGTTCTGAGCACGGAGAAACCACCAACGATGAGATCAATATCATTGAAAAGGCCAGGAACTATGGATGGCCTTTTGTAGAAGGATTTTGTGACCTGCCCGATGAACAAACTTTTTGTTCGGCTAATAATGTCAAAGAACCTATTATTGCTTGGACGCCCACTATTGCACCCAGCGGCATGGATTTCTATGATCATAATTTAATTCCTCAATGGAAGAGGTCGCTATTGGTCACAACCTTGAAGAATCGCAGGCTCATGGAGATCAAACTAAATAAAAGCGGCACCGCTGTGGAAAATGTTCATGAATGGTTTGTGGGCGACTTTGGCCGACTCAGGGATGTAGCCATCTCTCCAGACGGAATGGTCTACCTCTGCACCGATAATGGCAACAATCAGGATATGATCATTGAAGTAACGCCAAAGAATTAGTGAGGCCTCTTTTCAATTTTGGTAGGTCCTTAAACAAAAAAGCCTGCGAATCAACGATTTGCAGGCTTTTGAGCTATTTTGATACGGTCTTTGTGCGGAGAGAGAGAAAGGAACATCTCTCTTATCTACCTATAATTCAATATGTTAGAAACGCGTAAATGTCTGGGTATCCGAATTTTCACCCTCGCATGTTCAAGAACTTCAACTCATAAGCAAATCTAATTTTTTTATCTCTAAAGGTCAGAACCTGTACACAACATTTTTATCCTAGAATGCAAGAATAAGTGATCCATCTAACAATGTTTCAAAGATTTAATCGTGAATGACTCGGGATTTTTTTTAAGTCTCAAAGTTGTAAGGGTTCTGTTGGCTGCTAAAATAGTTTAATTGACAATTTGTAAATTAAACTATTCAGTTTTCTGAATGTATTTACCTGGGATTAATACCAGGTAGGTAGTAATATTAACTTACCTTCAACAGCTAACCTAAATTACAGAAATGACAACACCTGTCACCAGGACTCAGATTAGAATAAACCCTGACTATAAGAAAGTAATACCAAGATTTTTTAATACCGGTAATCAACGCTCACTCATGATCATCAATAAGGTGATGCAGATGGAAGATAAAGAGGCGGAGATTGTATTAAGTAATATTTTTATAGAGTTCTCCAACCGTTATAAGAATATTCACTATATCTTTTTCAAACATTTTGCATTCGTCAAAGATCTACTTCCAAATCATGAACAACAAGCTTTATCGGAAAGGAAAAAATTACTGATTGGCGCCTACTTTACAATGGAATATTCCATCGAAGCGGCCGCCCTGTTTAATCCTTCCATCGTAGAGGACCCAGATCAGGCTGGCGCAGGTGCGGGGCAAAAAAAAGTTATCTTAAGTTTCAGGGCTACAGGTGAAAGCCATATTTCTTCATTAGTATTTAAACGTGCCTTATTGGATGAAGATGGAATGATCCATATTGAACCCTCTGGTAAGTTTATAAGTGAGGGGGTAGTAACACAACAAAGAAATGATAATAAAACAGCTTTTGAAAAATTATTAACGCAAATGGTTTTGCCAGAAGGTATATACTCCACCATTTTAAAACAGTTGCAAGACCCGTTTTCCTATAAAGAAATCGAGACAGTTTTAAAAAACGCCTTACTTAAAATAGAGTCGGCAACTGAGAAAAATAAAATCAAATATGATATTCTTAGTATGGTGAATACCAGTTATGAAGTGCATTTCCCCACAGATTCACTGCTGTCAGAACGTGTTATATTCCCGGTTACACTTACAGAAAAGAATGGAATAGAGGATGCAAGATTTGTAAAGTTTACGGAAGATGATGGCTCGTTCACCTATATTGCCACATATACTGCTTATGATGGTTCTTTTATTTTACCTCATTTAATTGTAACACGTGATTTTTGTCATTTTAAAGTAGCACCCCTTCATGGAAGAGCAGCCATCAATAAAAATCTTGCTTTATTTCCCAGAAAGATCAATGGGCAATATGCAATGATCTCCCGTATTGACGGAATCAATAACTATATAATGTTCTCTGATGACCTGTACTTGTGGGAAGAAGCTAAATTATTGCAAGAGCCCAAGTTTCCATGGGAATTAGTGCAGATAGGCAATGCAGGTTCCCCAATTGAAACAGAAAAGGGATGGCTGGTGATTACACATGGCGTGGGGCCTATGCGCAAGTATTGCCTGGGTGCAAGCTTGTTTGATCTGGCTGATCCAACAATAGAGGTGGGACGTTTAAAAGAACCACTCTTGATACCGAATGAAGAGGAAAGACATGGTTATGTGCCTAATGTGGTTTACTCCTGCGGTTCTATTATTCATGGGGATAAATTATTCATCCCATATGCTGTGTCTGATCATGCTTCTTCCTTTGGAATTGTCCCGATTAAAGAATTGTTGGATGAAATTGTGAAAAGTAAGACCTAAATACCATTTGATCTTTGTGCAATTTGCTTGTATAATCGAATGTAATTTGATACCATCACCCGGCTGCTAAATTTGTCCATTGCATGCTTCCTGCATGCACACCTGCTGATATAAATGATCTTTCTAACGGCGGCAGTAGCTTCTTCGATAGTATTAACTAAGAAACCGGTTTCACCATGAATGATCAATTCTTTCATCGCGCCCCTATCAAAGGCAATCACAGGTGTACCACATATCATTGCTTCTGCTACACTTAAGCCAAAGGGCTCTTCAAAACAAATTGGATGTAATAAGGCCAATGCATCTCCTAATAATTGATTGCGTTGGTGAGGACCTGCATTACCCATGTAAATGATAGAGGAATTGTTCAGCCAGGGAGCGACTTTTTCTTCAAAATACGATGGGTCCTGTATCAGCCCGCAAAGGATCAATTTCTTTTTAGATTGCATAGCTACCTTGATCGCTTCATGTGCCCCTTTGTGCGGATGAATCCTTCCGAAATACAATAAATAATCACCCTTACCCCCTCCCCGATCAAACTGTTGCTCGTCTATGCCGTTATAAACAGTATCGAGATACGTAAGGGCAGGATGTCTATCGCTATTACTTATGGAAACATAATAGGTGTGGGCATTGTATTTTTTATATACGGGGATGATCTGTTCTGAAGAGAATCCATGTATGGTGGTTAGGAAAGGTGTACGGATCAAAGCAGAATACGTTAAGGGAAGAAAATCAAAGTGATTATGTATCACATCAAATGAGGCTGCCTGTTCCATCAAATTTGAGATGTGCAAACATTCCATGACTTTTGCATCCGCAGGGTATTCCCCTACCGGCTTTTCACAAACAGAGCACAGCTTTGCTTGTGTAACAGAATCACCCGTGGCAAATAGGGTTACATCTATTCCTTCCTTTACTAATCCCTCTGTTAGAACAGAGGCTACTTGTTCCCAGGGACCATAATTTCTTGGAGGCGTGCGCCAGGTAATGGGGGCTAATATGGCTACTTTCATTCTTTAAGTGCGGTGGCTACCACCATATGTGATATCCAATACGCTAAAGTGCTTTCAGCACCCTGGTTTAAATTAATTCCTTCGCAATGCAATCCATCCGCACAGCCACCTGTGGAAGGATCGTATAAGGGCAATTTCAAGTCATTTTTGCCCAGGAACCATTGATAGCTCTGGCACATACGCTTTAAGTACTTTTTATCCCGTGTAACCCTGAAGGCTTGTTGGTAACAAAGAACCATTGCCATTGCATCAATTCCCTGCTGGTCAAACTGTGCCTTGGTGTGCCCTCGTTCACACCAACCCTGGTTACCTACAGGGCTTAATATGCCATCATGAAATACTTTTGATTCTAAAAAATGCAGGGATTCGAAAGCTACCGACAAATAACACTCATCACTTGTAATCTCGTATGCATTCAATAATGCAAGCGGTAATATAGCATTGTCGTAGGTAAGAACAGGCTCGAACCAATGCCAATTACCAGTTTTGTTAGTTTCATACATTCCTATCATCTTGTTGGAAAGGTTGATCACAAGATCTCTTTTCAGGTCATCAGGATAATTGTATTTGATATATTGGCAAATCCCTACAATAGAATTGGCAATACCACGTATAGAAACAAGTTTGTCAACATGACCATAGGCCTTGGAAAATATGTCAGCCCCGGTCCTTGACAGTGTATTAGAAGGACCTTCATTAGCAAGAAAACCCAGTGCCATTATTGTTCTTCCAAAGGAGTCTTCCGAACCCCGCTCTTCCATGCAGTTTTTGGTGTAACTCATAAAGTTTCTGAACTCACCACTATCCGTTTGCATGTAATGAATAAAGCTTAAATACACCTGGAGCAATGCCATTACAGCCGGGTTCTTTTTCTCCTTACAAATGAGTACTGCCAACAATAATGCACGTGCGTTATCATCAATACAATATCCTTCTTTCCTATTCGGAATGTTGAATAAGGCATGCTGAATCATACCGGTATCATCAGTCAAATTAAAAATCTGCAGGAAATTTACTTTTGGTAAATCCTCGGATTGAAGAACTGCCTGTTTTAATAGAGGGGTTGCCACTTCTGATTTCATAAAATTATTTTAATGCTTATTTCATATATTGATTAGACTGTTCTGGTGTAAAGAAGGGTATTCCCAAAATGTTGAAAAATAAGTTTGCATGTTTTTTACCTACTTTATACCAAGTCGTATTTTTCATTTTTAAAGAAGCGTTTTTACTCATTTCTTCTTTTAGCTGCGGATATTCCAAGATCCGGATTGCATGCTCTGCTAATTCATGTACCTGGCCCGTGGTTAGAATTACGCCCGTTTTTTCATTCAGCATTTCCTTTGCTAAAACAAATGAATTCGAGATCACTGGACATCCGGCGCTCATGGCATACAAAAAGGTGCCGCTTACTGCCTGGTTAGGATCTTTAGAAGTAAACAGGTATACATCTGTTAATGCTAAATATTCCATGAGTATTCCGGTAGGCATATATTCATTGATTAGTTTTACATTATCCTGTAATCCATTTTCATCAATTAATTCCTGCAGATAGTCTCGGTACTTTTCTCCTTCCTGCTCCAATAAGTTAGGATGTGTTTGCCCTAAAACAATATAGACGGCATTTGGAACAGAAGCACTAATCTCTTTCATTGCCATGATACCCTTTTCAATTCCTTTGTTAGGGCTTAGCAATCCGAATGTTGTGAGCACCTGTTTATTTTCGAGATCGTATTTAACCTTTAACTCATTAATACCTGTTTTGCTTATCGCATGTGTTCCATGAGGTACAATGTTAATTTTATCTGAACTTAACTGGTAATCCACCTTCAGCAGGCGGGCGGAATTTTTGGTCATCACAATTACTTTATCGGCCAATAATCCTATTGCCTGGACAATTTTCAACATTTTTTCATTGGGAGTAGGCAGCACCGTATGAAAACGAATGATAAAAGGCTTTTCAATTAATGCTAAGAAGCCAAGGATGTATTCACCCAATTCGCCGCCAAATAACCCAAATTCATGTTCTATACAAATGAGTTTGATAGAGTTATCCCTGTTGATATCCTTTGCTGTTTCTATACATGAGTCCATTTGGAATCCATCCATAACCATGCTTACCGGAGTGTCATAGTAGGTTTTCCTCTTTTTATTATCTAAAGCACAAACATCAATAAGGATGTCTTCTGTTAAATGCGGATTTATAGCATTCACCAAATCCTGAGTAAAGCTGGCAATCCCGCATTTCTTAGGTGGGAAGGTGCTAATAAAAAGAATTTTGGATTTTTGAATAGTTAACATCATAGTTTAAAAATATATTTATGCGAACAAGGTAAAATTACCTGCAACTAACACTGTGGGTTTTAACTTTTCATTCCTGTTTTACAACTACAGGAATAAAGTGGCTAGTGAGATGCGTTTATCAGCAGATATAAACAGGATTATATAAGTGTTGGTAAGCCATCCAGAAAGCAACTAAAGATAACCAATTAAACTGGTGATTATGGGTAAACTTAAAATATTGTGACCATATAAGCTAAAATAATGCTTATTTGATGTGGATAATATTATTTAGAGAAGTTGGGGTGGAAAAACTCTCTCAAGTGTCATTATTGCGTAAACTATACAATTATTCAAAATAAGGCACGGTATTATCATATTATAATGAATATGAAATCAGGAATATTTATAAATAAAACTAAGGATCAGACCACTTAATACTTTTTTTAACTGGTATAAGCAACTTTTCTTCTAAAAGTTTACATGTAGTATCGGTTGAAATTAATTCGTGCTTTATTAAATAATTTCTGTTATAATAGGCCCAATGGATCAAATCGGTTTTTTATGATCATGTGCTACAAGTGCAACATGTTTTACAATTTGAATATTCGGGAATTGGCCTTGCATTATGCGAAATTTATTTGAGCGTTAATTGAGAAGCAAAATAGTTCCAGATACGGGAAATTCTTTGATTGACACTCAAAAAAGATTTTGAATGCTTGTTTGCTGTCATGTAAAGATAAATCCAGTTGATGAAGTGATAATTTTTGGTACACTTATCAATAATACATAATCAACATTCTCTACACTGCTATTTATTAAAGCTTAAAAATAAGTAATTGCTGCAGCGAAAAGTAAACATGCAATACCTATTGCAAGAAGAACCAAAAAGAGTAAACCTAATGTCTTTGCAAAGCTGTATTCCTCTTTATTAAGCATTTTAAAAATTTTTATTAATTAAAAAAGTCTAAAGACATTGACATACGATTATCAGCTTTTTAAACAATTGTTATCCTATCATCAGGGGTAATCGTCAACAAATAATACAGTCTTGCTTGTTGAATCAGTTGTCATACATCCTTTTATTTTGCAATATTTATATTACATGTTCTTCTACTTCCTGTCCTTTGCTGTTCAACAACTCTTTAGCGTAATTATTTTTATACGCTTCTATAATCTTATATTTTTCTATGCCTATATACCTTAGTTGAATGGACACGAACTAACAAACAAGAACTTATGGGTAAGTGTTTAAGAAAAGGTAGCTATTATTTAATTGACAATCACCTGTTTGAAATCATTTATAAAACAATAATTCATTTCAACGGCGGGCAGCTCTTGAACAGTAGAACGTCAAAAATAATTATTTTAATTTGTCAGTTCCAGCTCTTTGCCTTTCAACAGAAAATATAAGTTTTGTAACTGATGCAAACTTTTTAATTCTACGCCAATACGTTGATGTGAAAAATTCAAAACCCAGAAATCCCTATCTAACTCCATATCAGGACCAGTTCCGGGAAGTTCCTTATTCTTCTGCCATAATTTAAAGTAATCATGAAATGCAAACCCATATTTTTCAAGGATTAAGGGAGTAATTGGAACAGGTAAAAATCTTTTTGAAAGATTATCAATGTCTATACCTTTTCCTATTTGGAAAAATGAACCAGAGTTTTCTTCCATAACCCAATTACCTATTCTTAACTCATGTTGAGGTATCATACAATTGTTTTTTAATTGTTTTAGTGTTTATGATTTTCTTTGGCTGACTAAGTAATCTAAAGCTAGCTTTTGCCTTTCAACTTCTTCATTTTGTTTATCCTGATCATGTTTATTTCTTTGTAATTGCTGCTGATTATCAGTTTTTCGTTTATTAAGCTCAGCACCATCCTCTACTAGATTATTATATATCATTTCCTCCTTCATTACAATGTCATTCTGCTGAATAATAAGCAACTCTAAATTATAAGCTTCAATTACAGGCACCAGCTTATTTAAATACTCTTTTGCTTGTTCTCTAGTGAAATGTATTTGCTCATTACGTTTTGAAATACCTTCATTTGGCACACCCACCATTAAGTAAATGATTGAAGCGCCTTTTTCACCTCTTCGATTTCTTACAACTTTAAAATAAAGATCAGCATTCATGGAATCTCCACGTACAAATTGAGTAATTCTGAAAGTTTGGAACCCTTTAGTGTCATCGATTTTTAACCCGTATTTAGACAAATATTCATCCATAGCAGCAGAAACTACGCCGGGTTCATAAGGTAATAAAATTGTGGCAGCTGGCTGGTTGACATTCCTGTGTACTACTGTTATATCTTTAGCCTGACCAAATAAAAACACGGTTATAAAAAGTAATTGGAATAACATGAATGTTCTTTTCATAAGAATTGTTTTAAAAAGTAACAATAAAGAATTAAAAAAAAGCAGATGCAAAGATTGAATCAGGTTTGAAAGAGAAGCAGGAATATTTACACGGTGCTTTTAGACTTTCATGTAAGGTAGGTTATAAAATTGGCATTGATTGATTTATTATCTAAATCCGAATCACTTATTGTGGAAGACACCTGATGATACCAGAATATATATATCTTGTTCGCCACATCATTGCAAATAAATTTCTGTCAAATGAAGGCGAATAGGTATCATGCTCCGTATCTAAATAAGCATGGTGCAAACGGTCTTTACTCTATAGCAAAGCCAACGTCATCCAGAAGGTCATGATTAGTGCTATCATTACGCCAATGTCTACCTTTCTTCTGTAAAGTAAAATTATGGGGAGGTTCATTGACAAGGTGTCCCTGGTATTTCATTAAATGGGCAGTATAAACTCCATCTTTTACTTTGGTAATTTTAAAATGCGCCAGAGCTCCTTTATACAATACACTAACTGATGGGTTCATACTACTATTTAAATAATCAATCACAAATATGGTGCTACTAATCTTTAAACTTAAGTAATAAATCATTAGCAGCTAATGCAAGTTTAGGCTGTTAACTTTTGTTGTTCTTTTTGAAGGTAGGCATTAGGATTA
>CBKWHA010000058.1:0-25443 GCA_966674115.1 uncultured Chitinophagaceae bacterium | reverse complement strand
CAGGCTTACAGGCAACACAAGACACTGGATGTTCAGGAATTACGGGAGTTGAAAGATCAACCATATCAAACCTTACAACATGAATAACCTGGTTGCATTGATCCCAGCTTTGCCTCTGGCCGGTTTTCTGGTACTTTCTCTTACAGGCAGGCATTTGCCTAAGAGCATTGTAGCAGCAATCGGCGCTGGTACGGTGAGTGTTGCTGCCTTGCTCACGATCGTTATAGGCTTTGAGTTTTTGCAATCACCACCTTCGGGCGATGCTTATACACAAACGCTATGGCAATGGATGCAAACCCAAAATTTTTCAGCAGGTATTGATCTCCGTATGGATGCATTGACACTGGTATTTGTTTTCATTATCACATTTGTCGGTGCGCTGATTCATATCTATTCTACAGCCTTTATGCGCCATGACCGTGACTATGCCCGCTTTTTTGCCAGTATGAACCTGTTTGTCTGCTCCATGCTGCTGCTTGTCATGGCGGATAACCTGGTGCTTATGTACCTGGGATGGGAAGGGGTAGGTTTATGTAGTTATCTTCTTATTGGCTTTTGGTATGAAACACCTGCAAATGTGCGTGCTGCCAATAAGGCTTTTTATATTACCCGTATCGGAGATACGGCAATGGCAATTGGCCTCTTTTTGCTATTCAGAGAGTTGGGTACGCTGAATATTCCTGAAATTATCACCAAAGCTCCAGCTCATTTTCAGACTGGTTCTTCTAATATTACCTGGATTGCTTTGTTACTCCTGGCCGGTGGTATGGGTAAATCGGCTCAAATGCCTTTACAAACCTGGTTGCCGGATGCCATGGCTGGCCCTTCACCGGTAAGTGCATTGATCCATGCAGCTACTATGGTAACGGCCGGCGTTTACCTTATTGCGCGTATGCATGTAGTTTTTCAGTTGTCGCCGGTAGCCATGGATGTCACAGCAGTAGTTGGCGCCGTTACTTTGTTTGTGGCAGGCTGCAGTGCGATGACGCAAACTGATATCAAACGTATCCTTGCCTATTCCACCATCAGCCAGATCGGGTATATGTTTCTGGCTTTGGGCGTAGGTGCCTGGAGTGCCGGAATATTTCATTTTTTTACTCATGCTTTTTTTAAAGCCCTTTTGTTCCTTGCCGCTGGTGTGGTGATCGAATCACTGCACCATGAGCATAATATATTTAGAATGGGCGGATTGAAGAACAGGATGCCTGTTGTATTCTGGACCTTTTTGGCTGGTGCTGCTGCACTGGCGGCATTGCCTTTGATCAGTGCAGGTTTTTATAGTAAGGACCAGATCTTATGGTATTCATGGAGTGCGCAAAACGGGAATCCTATACTCTGGCTGATAGCCATAACCGGAGCCTTGATCACTGCCTTCTATACTACCCGGCTGATGCTGGTAGTTTTTTGGGGCGACATGAAAACAGAAATTGGTGCCTATCCAGGCAAGGCAATGACCATTCCTTTGGTGATCCTGGCGTTTTTAAGCATTACGGCAGGATTTATTGAGTGGCCACATAATCTCATTCACCTGACACTGTTTTCTGACCTTGTTCAAAGGTATCTTCCTGAAACACTTTTACAGGAAGGGTATCCGGCAGAAATCATTTTTCAGCTCATAGCTGCAGCCGTTACACTATTAGGCCTATACGCCGGATATGTATTGTATCATAAGAACAAGGCTGTTATCGAACAATGGAAGGGATATCCTGTTATGATGGGAGTGCGTAACTTCTTTTATAAAGGCTGGGGATTTGATGCCTTTTATGATGCTTTATTTGTGAGGCCCTTTTACTTTCTAACCCGTATCAATAAAGCAGATGCCTTTGACCTGTTGAATAAAGGCATAGCCGCTGCAAGCCAGCGCTTGAACCAATGGTTTTCATTTTCGCAAAACGGTTCATTGCGCTGGTATGTGGTGGGCGTACTGATTGGGATCATTTTCGTGTTGGGGCTGCAGATTTGGGGGAGGTGAGAATGAGTGATGAGTGATGAGTAATGAGTATTATTGAGTACATAAACTCATTACTGATTACTCATCACTCATCATCTACTTCAAAGACTTAACTAAACAAAAAACTTTTTATGATACTTACCTGGATGATCATTATACTCATGGCTGGAGGGCTGCTTTGCTGGTTGCTGGCAAAGTGGAATACGGCTGCAGTAAAATGGGTAGCGTTGTTGGCTGTTTTGATTGATCTCTTGCTAGTTTGCAGTCTATGGTGGCAACATCGTGGCGTGCCATCAGCCGGTGAAAATGTCTGGTTGGTTGATCAAAAAGTGGCATGGGTGCCATCGTTTGGTATTAGTTTTCATGTGGCGGCAGATGGGTTAAGTCTTGTTATGCTACTGCTTACTTTCTTTTTGGGTGCACTGGCAGTACTTTGTTCCTGGAATGAGATTACCAGGCGGGTTGGCTTTTATTATTTCAACTTATTGTTTACGCTGGCGGGAATTAGTGGCGTGTTTGTAGCCTTAGATCTATTCCTGTTTTATTTTTTCTGGGAAGTGATGCTGGTACCTATGTTCTTCCTAATTGCCATCTGGGGTGATAGCAACCGGCGTTATGCAGCTTATAAATTTTTCATCTTTACACAGGCAGGAGGTTTGCTCATGTTGATCTCCATTCTAGCTCTGTATTTTATCGCCTCAGTGCAAAACGGTTCTTATTCATTTGATTATGCCGACTTGTTGGGTACCACGATACAGACTTCCACGGCCAGGTGGATCATGCTAGGCTTCCTATTAGCCTTTGTGATCAAATTGCCTATGGTGCCGCTGCACAACTGGTTGCCCGATGCCCATAGTGAGGCGCCAACAGCAGGTAGTCTTATCCTTGCCGGGTTATTGTTGAAAACCGGTGCGTATGGGATCATCAGGTTTGTATTGCCACTCTTTCCACAAGTAACTTCAGACATTGCCTGGTGGGCTATGTTATTGGGGGTTATTGGTATCATTTATGGAGCATTCCTTGCTTTTGCGCAAACTGATATCAAGCGGTTGATTGCCTATACTTCTGTCAGCCACATGGGGTTTGTGCTGTTAGGCATTTTTGCTTTCAGGGAAATGGCCATGCAAGGCGTGGTCATGCAAATGGTAACACACGGCATTAGTACAGGCGCACTGTTCGTTTTGGCCGGCATGCTGAAAGAAAGATTGCACACCAGGGATATAGCGAGAATGAGCGGCTTGTGGACCTCCATGCCAGCCATGGGCGGTGTTGCCTTATTGTTTACCATGGCATCATTAGGATTACCCTTCCTGGGTAATTTTATAGCCGAGTTCCTCATCTTAATGGGCAGTTTTGGAAGTAATGCGACCCTCACTGTTTTAGCAACCCTGGGCCTGGTATTCTCTGCTGTTTATTCCCTACGCCTCATGCAGAAAGTTTTTCTTGGAGAACCAGCTTCTACGTATGCACCGCTTCCCGATTTAAATATTAGAGAAACCATTATTATGGCCGCTCTCACCATTACTATTGTGTTTCTGGGATTATATCCGCAGCCTGTAATGGATATGGTGTCTTCAATTACTAATTCCAAACTCATAGCACCATGACGTACCTCCAGTTCCTCGCTTTACTTCCTTTCATGTTGTTAGCAACAGCTTCTATTGTAGTGATCCTGTTGATTGCCTTCAGGCAATCTCATACTGTGATCCAGGTGACTGGCTTTTTAATAATGTGTACCGTCATTTTAGCCATGTGGTATGTGAGAGACTCATTACCTGTATCTATACCTCCTTTGCTGGTGGTTGATGGCTTTGCTGCCATCTTTACAGGCATGATCATATTTTCGGTCCTGGTAGTTGGCCTGTTCTCGTTCATCTATTTTGAAGAGCGGGAAGAAAATCCTAAAGAATACTATATTCTGCTTTTTTTAAGCACGCTGGGTGCCGCTGTAATGACCATCAGCCAGCATTTTATATCTTTCTTTATCGGGTTGGAGCTACTTAGTGTGAGCTTATATGCGCTCATTGCCTATTTACGCACCCGGAATAATGCTGTAGAAGCAGGGATGAAATACCTCGTATTGGCGGCTTTATCTTCCGCTTTCCTGTTGTTTGGTATGGCGTTGATCTATATGGAAACGGGTAGTATGGAGTTCGCCGCCATCGCTCAAAAAATAGGAGCCTCGCCATCCGGTTTGTTCATTACAGGAATTGGGCTTATGGTCGTAGCCATTGGCTTTAAACTCGCACTGGTGCCATTCCATTTGTGGGCAGCAGATGTGTACCAGGGCGCGCCTGCACCGGTAACTTCGTTTATTGCTACTGTTTCAAAGATCGGGGTTTTTGCAGTGCTGTTACGATTTGCGCAAGCCATTCATTTACAGACCAACACATTGGTATATACCATTTTTGCAGCCCTGGCTATCCTTTCCATGATAGCGGGTAACATACTTGCTTTAAGGCAGCAAAACATGAAACGGCTGCTGGCGTATTCATCCATAGCCCACTTTGGCTATTTATTGGTTGCTTTCCTGCCCGGTAATGATGCTGGTGTGGAAGCATCCATGTTCTATCTGCTGGCTTATTCTATTACTACACTGGTTGCTTTTGGTATAGTTACCTTATTATCAACACGGGAAAAGGATGCTGAAAAAATGGAAAATTATCGTGGACTGTTTTGGCGGCATCCTATTCTGGCGGCGGTACTTACTATTGCTTTATTGTCCCTTGCCGGTATTCCATTGACCGGCGGGTTTATCGGGAAATTTGCCGTGCTGACATCCGGTGTACAGCAAGGCTTATGGGCGCCAGTGATCGTATTGGTATTGACCAGTGTAGTGGGCATTTATTATTACCTTCGGATTATTACTACCCTGTTCACTGAAGGACCATCTGTGATCACGAAAGAAAAAGTGTTGCATCCGTTTTTTTACAATGCTATGTATGCGGCACTTATCGTACTCGCCGTATTGCTGATCGGAATAGGAGTTTATCCAAGCGGAGTGATGGATGGTATTAAAGAGTTTTTGGCGATAGGATAATTGGGGGTCCACTACTTGCAGGGCTATATTTTGATAAAGCCCTGGACAATTCATAATAAATATTAGCCTTTAAAAATTTTGCGCAAACGTTTGAATTGCAAAAGCAAGGTTTTCCTATTTATTTTCAATGCATTGAATTGACTGTATTTCAAATTTTTGATGCTTCAGCTGTATCAAGGAGACTTACTTTATATTGTTTTTTAAAGATGTAATGCAATGAGATCAAACCGCAGAAATTTTTTACGGAATATGACTTTAGGTGCAGGGGCAGCCGTAATTGGCCTTCCTGCAGCTTCTGAAACGGGAACTTCCTTATTGGTAAATGATAAAATTCCAAATGAACAATATGGGAATCAGCGTTTTAATATGTGTGGTTATGCCGCACCAAAATTGGAAAAGGTACGCATAGGTTTTATAGGTTTGGGCATGCGTGGACCTGGTGCGGTAGAACGTATGAGCCTTATTGACGGTGTTGAAATCACAGGGCTGTGTGATAAAGATCCCAATAGGGCAGCAAGGCAACAAAAAACACTGGAAAGAGCAGGTCGTCCCAAGGCAAAGGAATACAGTGGCGAGGAAGGTTGGAAAGCATTGTGTAATAGCAATGACGTTGACCTTATTTATATTGCCACTCCCTGGAGCCTGCATACTCCCATGGCTGTATATGCGATGAAGCAGGGTAAACATGTGGCAGTGGAAGTGCCGGCAGCTAAAACTGTAGATGAATGTTGGCAACTAGTGGAAACATCAGAGAAAACGAAAAAGCATTGCATGATGCTGGAAAACTGCTGCTATGACTTCTTTGAGCAGTTAACGCTGAATATGGCCCGCAATGGCATGTTTGGTGAACTGGTGCATGCTGAGGGTGCTTACATCCACAACCTGGAGGATTTAAATTTTAATAAACACGGTTATGCTGACATGTGGCGGCTGCGGGAAAATGCGTACCGCAATGGTAATCTGTATCCAACTCATGGACTAGGGCCTATAGCTCAATGTTTAGATATAAACAGAGGTGATAAGTTTGACCACCTGGTATCTATATCTACCAATGATTTCCAAATGGGTAAGACTGCTTCTGAAAAGGCTGCATCTGATAGCTTCTATAAAGAATTCGTTGGTAAACCATTCCGCGGAAATATGAATACAACCATTACCAGGACTAATAAGGGTAAAACTGTAATGCTGCAGCATGATGTTACCTCAACCCGTCCTTATTCACGAATTCACCTGATAAGCGGTACAAAGGGTGTGGCGCAAAAATGGCCCGAACCAGCAAAGATCGCCTTGGGAGAACAATGGATGAACGAAAAGGAAATGAAGGAAATGGAAGAGCGGTTTATTACGCCATTGGTAAAACATATTGGTGAAATTGCTAAGAAAATAGGTGGTCACGGTGGGATGGATTTTATTATGGATTGGCGTTTGATTGATTGTTTGAGGAATGGCTTGCCTCTTGATCAGGATGTGTATGATGCGGCGGCTTGGAGTGTTATTGCTCCTTTAAGTGAACAATCCGTTGCAAGAAAAGGAAAAACAGTAGATGTGCCCGATTTTACAAGAGGTGCATGGAAGACCAATAAACCTGTTAGCCTCACCTTAGAAGGAGGTGCAACTACGGGAGTCAGGGCTGCAAATGGCAACAACCAGATTAGGCTGTAAGAACTATAAATTATTCGCGATAATAAAAAACTTGATGACCGAATTCTTTTGTTCATCATTATTGATACTTTAAACTCCTTCAATGGCAATGCCCTGTTCAATCGAAATAACAAAAGAACAGGGCGTTGCCATTTTCATTTTTTGGGTCATTGCTTTTTTAAGTTTGTATTTATGTTAGTTGAGGTTGCTTTTCTTGTAATATTTCAGTTGGTGTTCCAGTCGCGTAACCTTTTACTGCGTAATACATGATGTACAGGTAAGCAGGAAGCATACAAACCAAAAAAGAAATGTGATTAGAGAGGATGCCTTTATCTTTTAAAGTGGTGTACAGAAGCGGTATCAGTGCACCTCCTGCAATACCCATGATCAATAGGGCAGAGCCTGTTTTGGTAAACCTACCCAACCCTTTGATGGCCAATGGAAAAATAGCCGGCCACATTAATGCATTAGCAAGTCCCAGGAGAGCAATAAAGGTAATAGCAGCATAGCCTTCACTAATAAATACGCCTATAGTAAATACAATACCCAGCAACGCAGAGATAGCCAGGGCTTTTTGTTGTGAAAGGTATTTGGGAATAGTAAATATGCCGATCACATAACCTCCAAGCATAGCAAACAAAGTGAAGGATGTAAAATATTTGGTTTCATCCAGTGGCATACCCAATTCCCTGCCATAAACACCAATAGCATCGCCAGCCATTACTTCTGCACCAACATATAAAAATATGCAAAGCACACCCAACATCAGGTGGGGAAACTGAAATACGTTTTTCTTTTCAACAATTGATACTTCGCCTGTCTCTTCTTTATCAGTATCGATCTCAGGCAAGGAAGATCGTTTGATCATAAAAGCCAGCAACACAAGTACAGCGGCCATGATCATATAGGGTGTGATCACTCTTCCGGCAAGTTCATTCAGCAAGCTTTCTTTCAGGGCTGCGTCTGTAGTTGTTGTGATCTGCTCCTGCATAGTGCCTGCATTCTTAAGCACCAGTGCGCCTAGAATAACCGGGCTGAGCATTCCTGCCACTTTATTACATATACCCATAATGCTAATGCGCTGTGCTGCGCTTTCAATTGGACCAACAATACTGATATAAGGATTACTGGCCGTTTGCAAAAGCGATAGTCCTGTACCCTGTACAAAGAGTCCTGTAAGAAATAAAGAGAAGTTCCTGGAATTGGCTGCTGGTATGAAGATCACTGAACCTATGGCCATTACCAGCAAGCCCAGTGCCATACCGTTTTTAAAACCTGTTTTTTTCAATATTAGAGAAGAAGGCAAGGCTAAGAAGAAATAAGCCATGTAAAAAGCAAATGTGACAAAGAATGCCTGTATATCATTTTCCAATTGGCAAGCCAGTTTTAAAAAAGGAATCAGTGTGCCGTTCAGCCAGGTAATGAAACCAAAGACAAAAAACAGGATCCCGATAATGGTAATTGCATAGCGATTATTGCTGTTGGAATTGTGCATATTGTTGGATGTTTTTTATGGAAGCATGAAAATAGTGAATGCTTTTGTTTCGGGACACAACAAAAGGTGGTCAAACGATTGCGCTATTTGCAATTTGAACAAACGATTGCACTACTGCAGCATTCATGAATTGAATAAGTTTGATGTATCAATAACTTTTTATTACATGGTAACAGAAGTATTAGTGCCTCACAAATTGGTGTCTTATGAAAAGATACCAGTCACTATTTTTGGTTCAGAGGCTGATGCCTGCGTATCAGTGGCTAAAGAAATCGCAGATCTGATTAAAGCTAGACAAAGCAAGGGTAAGCATGCTGTGTTAGGCTTGGCAACAGGATCTACGCCCAAAAGAGTATATGCCGAACTCATTCGCATGCACCGTCAAGAAGGCCTTAGCTTTAATAATGTAGTGGCTTTTAACTTGGATGAATACTATTCTCTGCAGCCTGATGCTATACAGAGCTATCACTATTTTATGGAAGAAAATTTCTTTCGTCACATTGACATCAAAAAAGAAAACTGTTTCATTCCCTATGGTGATACACCACAGGAACTTTTAAAGATTCATTGTGAAGACTACGAAAAAAAGATCGAAGCTTATGGCGGTATAGATTTTCAACTTCTTGGTATTGGCCGCAATGGCCACATAGGCTTTAACGAGCCAGGTTCACACGTTGATTCCAAAACAAGACTAATAACACTGGATTACATGACCCGGTTTGATGTGGCTTATGAGTTTGGCAGTATGGCTAATGTGCCCCGTAAAGCTATCACTATTGGAGTGGGAACCATCCTGAAAGCAAAGCGCATTGTGCTGCTTGCCTGGGGTGAAAGAAAGGCTGATATTATCCGCAGAGCTGTGGAAGGGCCTGTCACAGAGTTTGTGCCTGCATCTTATCTGCAAGGCCACAGCAATGTGGAATTTGTTTTGGATGAGACTGCAGCTGCTGAACTGACCAGAAGAAAAGCACCTTGGTTAACAGATGAAGTGGTATGGAGTAGAAACATGATCAAAAAAGCTGTCACCCATCTTGCTTTCACATTAGATAAGCCCATTTTAAAACTGACCAACAACGATTACAATGAAAATGGTTTGAGTGATCTTTTGGCTTTATACGGCCAGGCCTATGATATTAATATTGAAGTATTTAACTGGTTGCAACATACCATTACAGGATGGCCTGGCGGTAAACCCAAAGCAGATGATACGCACCGTCCGGAAAGGGCAGAGCCTGCAAAGAAAAGAGTACTCATTTTCAGTCCGCATCCAGATGATGATATTATTTCCATGGGGGGCACTTTTCAGCGATTGGTAGATCAAGGTCATGAAGTGCATGTAGCTTATCAAACCAGTGGCAACATCGCTGTTGCTGATGATGAAGCTTTTCGCTTTATTGAGTTTGTAAAAGATTACAATGAGCAGTTTGGTATAGAAAGTCCAAAAGCCGATAAGATTTTCAATGATGCGTTGGCTTTTCTGAAAATAAAAAGAAACGGAGAAAAAGATATTCCTGCCTTACGACATGTAAAAGGGATCGTTAGAAGAGGAGAGGCAAAAAACACTTGCCGGTTTGTAGGTATACCTTTAGAGCAAGTACATTTTCTTAATCTTCCTTTTTATGAAACCGGCACTGTTGAAAAGAATCCCGTTGGAGAAGAGGATATAGCTATTGTTGCTTCATTGATCAAGGAAGTGCAGCCACACCAGATCTATGCAGCAGGGGACCTTGCTGATCCGCATGGTACGCACAAGGTATGTTTGGATGGTATTATGGTGGCGGTAAAACGTTTAAAAAATGAAGTGTTTATGAATGACTGCTGGGTATGGCTCTACAAAGGTGCCTGGGCAGAGTGGGATATAGACCTTATCGAAATGGCTGTACCTATGAGCCCGGATCAGGTGTTAAAAAAGCGCCATGGCATCTTCAAACACCAGTCGCAAAAAGACGGTGTTGTTTTCCAGGGAAGTGATAACCGTGAATTCTGGCAACGAGCCGAAGACCGGAACAGGACAACAGCAGCACTTTATAATAAACTTGGCCTGGCAGAGTATGAAGCGATGGAAGCTTTTGTGAAGTGGAACTATTGATATTTAAATAAAAAAATGAAAGAGATTACAGTAACGTACCTGAAAGAAGTAGATCATATTTCATCCAATTTACAGTTGCTATTAAATAAACAGGAAAGGTACCTCCTTGATCATACGCCCTGGTCTTCTTATCCGTATAAGCCGAGGGTAGAATTTTCCATGGCCTATAGTGACAAACATATTTTCCTGAAATACTTTGTTGCAGAAAAAACTATAAGGGCTGCTACTAGCAATATCAACGGTCGGGTTTGGGAAGATACCTGTGTAGAACTCTTTATCGGTTTTGACGCTGAAGGTTATTATAATCTTGAATTTAATTGCATTGGCACTGCGTTGGTTGGCTTTGGAACAGATAAACACAACCGTGAATTAATTCCCGCGGAGGTGATCAGTGAATTAGAGTTTGAGTCTTCTATTCACAATACAAGCAAAGATTTGATTCATTGGGAGCTGACATTGGCTATCCCTTTTGGTGTTTTTGCCCGTCATTCGATTTCTTCTCTTAAAGGCAGGCAATGTCGGGCCAACTTTTATAAATGTGGAGATCTTTTGCCAGAACCTCATTTTGTTACCTGGTCCTATATTAGTTCTGATGAACCAAATTTTCATTTGCCCCAGTTTTTTGAAACATTGAATTTTGAATAGAAAGAGCCTTGCGGAAAACGTGCTTCCAAATTCTCATTTCTTTTCAACAAATTTGTATATAAACGTTTCGCCAGCATGGATAATAAACAACCTACCATTAAAGAAATAGCCAAACGCCTAAATGTTTCTGTTTCTACTGTGTCAAGGGCTTTAGCTGACCATCCCCGTATTGGTTTGCGCACTAAAAAGCGGGTACAGGATTTGGCTAAAGAGTTGAATTATGAACCTAATGCTCAGGCCATTTTCTTCAAGCAGAAGAAGACTTTTGTTATTGGTGTGATCCTTTCTCATATTCGTGAAGAATTTTTTTCGCAGGCTATAAGTGGTATTGAAAAGGCTGCTATTGAGCATGATTACACTATTTTATTTGGCCAGAGCTATGATGATCCTGAAACGGAAAAGAAAGTAGTGGAAGCAATGAGAAAACAAAGAGTGGACGGTTTGATCATTTCTTTGTCAAAGCATACACATGATTATGAACATCTGCTAGCCCTGACCAGGTATGGAATCCCGGTGGTATATTTCGACAGAGTACCTCCGTTTGAGAAAGTAAATAAAGTGTATTGCAACTTATTCAAAGGCACGGTTGACATGGTAAACTGGCTGTTTAGCAGGGGCTATAAACGGATTGCTATGATTAATGGGCCGGAAAAATTGCCAGCCAGTAAGGAACGGCTTAACGGCTATATAGAAGGTATTTCAAAGAAAAAGCTAAAGGTGGACATGCAGATGGTAGAAAACACTGACCTCTCCAAAGAAGGTACTCATAAGGCTGTTCAAAAACTGCTTTCGTTGAAACACCCACCCTCTGCCATTATTTCCTTCAATGATTATGTGCATATGGATGCCGTTCAATATGCGCAACAACAAGGTATAGAAGTAAATAAAGATATTGTATTCGTTAGCTATGCAAATCTTTCCATCACTAGCTATACAGCCCATCCTCCATTGATTTCTGTAGAGCAGTATCCATTCGGGCAGGGTGAAAAGGCAATGGAGATCATGATCAAAATACTGACTGAAAACGAAGCAAACAAAGAGCAAAACAATCTCGTTTATTACAGTGAAGAAATGCCGGCAACACTGGTCCTAAATCAAAGCAGTCGGATTTGATCGAGCTGGCTGGTAGACTGCTTCCACTCAACTGTATGGTATATTTACAGGATGCATTTTCGCCATACTTCTCCAATTGTTGATCCAAGTATTTATAGCTTCCTCACTGTAGGCACTAAAGCGTTTTACTAAATATTATATATAAGATTTCTGTTGTTATAAAAATTGAGCAAACGTTTGCATTGTTTGCTTTAATTGCTGCTCGTTACTTTTATGATAATAATTTAAATATAGTTTGAAAAGCAAAGAATTGAGAAGCAATGAACTTGCTTTACTACATATTACTTTATAAAGCAACAATATAAATTTAATGAAGTTGTCTTCATCCGTTTTACCAGCATTTGGACTGAAAGAAGATTCTAAGATTGAGCTGTTTGGCAGTGGACTTATCAATAACACTTGGAGAATAACTACAACAGATCAGGAATATATCCTGCAGCGTGTGAACAGCAGTGTGTTTGAAGAGCCATACAATATCGCGCATAATATTAAGCTAATTGCTACCTACCTGAAACAGCATCATCCTGATTATAGATTTGTAGCCCCCCTCACCTCTAATAAAGGGGATGAAATAATTTATCAGAAAGGTGAAGGATTTTTCCGTCTATTTCCTTTTGTAAGAGGGTCTCATTCCAAAAATGTGGTGAAGATGCCGGGAGAAGCCTATGAGGCAGCAGCCCAGTTTGGAAGGTTTACAAAGCTGCTTGTGGGATTTGATACAAGCAAATTGAAGATCATAATTCCTTCTTTTCATGACCTGAGTTTGCGTTACCAACAGTTTATACAGGTACTCGGAACAGGCGATAAAAAGCGTATATGTGATTCTAAAGAGTTGATCGAAACATTGAAGTTGCATGCCGGTATTGTTATGGAATACGAGAAAATCATAAGGAACCCTGAATTCAAGCTAAGAGTCACCCACCATGATACCAAGATCAGTAATGTTTTATTTGATTCAGAGGGTAAAGGTCTTTGTGTGATTGACCTGGATACAGTGATGCCTGGCTATTTTATTTCTGATGTGGGAGATATGATGCGCACATACTTATCTCCGGTAAGCGAAGAGGAAAGTGATTTTAATAAAATTGAAGTGCGCGATGAATTTTATAAAGCCATTGTGCGGGGTTATTACAGTGAAATGAAAGATGAATTGACTGTTACCGAGAAGAAATATTTTTTCTATGCTGCCAAGTTCATGATTTACATGCAGGCACTTCGTTTCTTAACGGATTATCTCAATTTTGATACCTATTATGGCGCCAGATATCCCTCACAAAACCTCATTCGCGCTAGCAATCAGACAACCTTATTACAACGACTACTGGAGAAAGAAAAGGTGCTTATCAATGATAATATGCAATGATAACTGTTTGCTTAAGGGTTCATAAAAAATGCGCAATCGTTTGCGCAGCAATTGCAAACGATTGCGCATTTTCCGATGCTCAGTGTGGGCTGAAATGTGAATGATTTTATTATATTTTCGTGTAAACTTGATGTTAAAATATCATTATCAAATAATGATATTAATCCAAAGGTTTAACTAATGATAACCTGCCAATCTCCTCTCCCTCAATAAATATTAAGCTTATGAAGAAGAACATTAAAGCCTTTCTATTATTTGCCTTTCTTTTTTTGTTAGCTGCTACAGTTACTAAAAGTAATGCTCAGGAAAAAGAAGACGTAAAAGAAATCCGTGGTCAAGTCATGGATCCGGACGGTAAACCGTTATCAGGTGCATCAGTCAGGATTAATGGTTCAGTAAAAGGTGCCGTTACAGACGAACTTGGAATTTTTGCTGTGCGAGTGTCTGTTGGAGATTCTTTGGAAATCTCCATGATAGGAAAGAAAAGACAGATGATACGCATAGACGATTTTAAAGTTTTGAAGATCACGCTACAGGAAAATATAGATAAGTTGAATGAAGTAGTAGTAGTTGGTTTCGGTAAACAAAAGAGTATAACCGTTACGGGTTCCGTAGCAACTGTAAAAATGCAGGATATGAAGACACCGGTACGTTCATTAAGCAATGCATTGGCAGGTAAAGTGGCAGGTGTCATTTCTATGCAAACAGGCGGCGGTGAGCCAGGTTATGATAACCCTACTTTTACTATACGTGGCGTGGGAACATTTACAGGGAGTGTATCTCCTTTAATCATTATTGATGGTGTGCAGCGGGATGATGTAAATAGCACTTATGGTGGTTCATTCAACAATATTGATCCGGAAGATATAGCTAGTATTTCATTGCTTAAAGATGCTTCGGCTACAGCGGTATATGGTGCTAAAGGTGCCAATGGTGTTTTAATTATTACCACAAAACGAGGTGTTGCGGGAAAACCACAAATTTCAGTCAAAGTTGAATCTGGCCTTTCAGGACTTACCAAAACACCAAAGATGCTTGATGGTATTACTTATATGAAATTATACAATGAAGCACAGTTAAATGATCCTACATATACCGGAACTGGAACTTATAGCGAGGAAGAAATTCAAAAAACGGCCAGTGGTTTAGATCCCTACTTGTACCCTAATGTAAATTGGATCAATACTATTTATAAAGACTGGACTCCCATGGCAAACGCCAATGTAAATGTAAGTGGTGGGGGAGATGCCATGCGGTATTATCTTTCTATGTCCTTTTACGATCAGGAGGGACAATATAATGTTTCCAAAGTAAACGGCTATAATCCAAACCTTAATTTCAAAAGGTATGATTTCAGAAGCAATATAGACGTTGATATTACCAAAAGCACTTTGCTCACTCTTAATGTGGCCGCTATGCTGGTAAACAGCCGTTATCCTGGTAATTCGTCTTCTAACATCTGGTATTCTGCATTTGCTACAAATCCTATTTCATTTCCAATTCAATATCCGGACAATAAATGGGCGGGGCCAAGAAATAATGGCGGATCCAATCCTTTTAATTTGGTGCAGAATTCGGGATACAGTACAGAGTTCAAGCCATCTGTTCAATCTGTTATGGCATTGAATCAGAAATTTGACCGCATCACAAAAGGATTAAGTGCCACAGCAAGGTTTTCATTTGATTCATACGGAGCGTTTTATACGAACAGGTCTGGTGACAATGATTTATGGTATGCTGGTTCAAGAGATGCTGATGGAAAGTTAATATATGAACGGGTGCGCACAGGTGCCACTTATCTGAACTTCTCCAGTTCTTCCAGCGGTGAAAGGGTAATGTATTTAGAAGGAAACCTAGCTTATAACCGTTCTTTCGGAGCCCATACAGTTGGAGGTTTAGCGGTTTATAATATACGTAACAGAGTAATTGGTTCTGCCGGGAGTTTAAAGGCTGCCATTCCATTCCGCAATCAGAATTTGGCTGGTAGAGCTACCTATTCATACAGAGACAAATACTTATTAGAATTTAATGCTGGTTATACAGGTTCTGAAAATTTTGACAAGGGGCACCGGTTTGGGCTTTTCCCTGCAGCATCTGTTGGCTGGGTTATTTCTAAAGAAGAATTTTTTGATCCTCTTTCCAATACATTCAATTTGCTTAAAATAAGGGCTTCACGTGGGGTAACTGGTAATGACCATATAGGTAGTGGTGACAGGTTCGGTTATTTAACCTATATAGATGGAGCTACAGGAGCTTCATTTGGTTTGGGTCCTACTTATTTTGGTGGTATTACAGAAACTGTATTAGGTACTCCGGACCTAAGATGGGAGAAATCAACCAAAGACAATTTAGGCCTTGAAATAGGCTTGCTGAACAAGGTAAGTATTGTAGTAGATGCTTTCAGGGATAGAAGAAAAGATATTTTAATTACCAGAGGTTCTATTTCACCTATTGCTGGATATAGCAATCTTTCGATCTATGCCAACATGGGTGAAATGGAGAATAAGGGTATTGACGGAAGTGTTGAATATACCGACCGTATTGGAAAAGATTTATCCTTCCGCATCTTTGGCAATCTTACTTACGCTAAAAATAAAATTCTGTTCGCCGATCAGCCAAAACGCACTTATGCTTATCAGCAATGGGAAGGACATAGTTACGGAGAGTTTACCGGTTATATAAGTGAGGGGTTATTTACGGACAAGAATATAGATAATAGTCCTACTCAATTCAGAACTGTGTATCCTGGTGATATTAAATACACTGATTTAAGCGGTGATGTTGCTATTACTGGTAATGACTGGACTTATTTAGGTAAATCATCTTTCCCAGCATGGTCTTATGGTTTTGGAAGCAGTGTTGGTTATAAGAAGTTTGAAGTGTCTTTTCTATTCCAAGGAGTGGCTGATGTAGGTATCATGGCAAATGGTTCATCGATATTGGGTAGCGGAAGAGGAAGTGATGGTGTTGGTATTATACCGTTTGCAGGCATAGGACAATACCCCGCCAATGTAATTAACAATGTAACTAATCGCTGGACAGCCGAAAACCCCAGACAAGATGTAGATTATCCCCGGTTAACGCTTGCCAACACGAATGATAATAATTATCTAAACAGCACCTGGTGGTTAAAGGATGGCAGTTTTTGCAGACTTAAACAGGCAAGTGTATCCTATACGGATAAAAGTAATTTTTTAAGAAAGGCAGGAATTGATAATATGCAATATTATGTAGCCGGCACAAACCTGCTTACTTTTTCCAAGTTCAAATTATGGGATCCAGAATTGGGCTCTGATGGAGCAAAATATCCTTATCAAAGAACTTTTACTGTTGGTATAAGGGCACAATTTTAATCAAAACAAAAGCTTTAAATATCATGAAGACGCATAAAAAACTGATGTTGCTTTTTGGGGCGACGCTATCTATTTTATTTTTTTCCTGCAAAAAGTATCTCGATAAAAAACCTGATAATCTTTTAACTGAAGACCAGGTTTGGCAAACAAAAGCCAATGCTGAAGCCTACCTGCACAATATTTATTCGTATGTGCATATTTCTGATGGCGGTGATTATGCCAGCATGGGGGCTAGTGATGAATCATCGGTATGTATTCCTACAGTAAATGTAAGGCAAATGGTTAGTGGCAACTGGAACACAACAAGTTGGTATTTTTATAATTGGGGTACTTTTTATACTGGCATTCGAAAATCTTTTGTATTTGAAGAAAACATTGATAAGGTGCCTGCTTCGCAAATAAGCGATGAACTTAAAGTACGGTACAAAGCAGAAGCGATGTTTTTGCGGGGATGGTTTTACTGGCAATTGTTGAAACAATATGGTCCTTTTGTGAAACTCACAGGTACCGTAGCACAAAATGCAGATTTCAACCAATACCCACGTGCGCCTTTTGATACCTGTGTAGCGTATATTAACCAACTCATGGTTCAGGCGGCAGAAAATTTACCGTTGGAATGGACATCATCCAGCAATTATGGCAGGCCTACAAAGGGTTCTTGCCTGGCGGTAAAATCTCAAGTTACACTGTTGGCTGCGAGTCCACTTTGGAATGGCAATCCCAGATTTGCCAATTTCAAAAACAACGATGGTACGCCCTTAGCTTCAACAGTCTATGATGCCAATAAATGGAAAATAGCAGCAGATGCAGCTAAGGCTGTAATAGATCTGGGCGTGCACAAGTTGTTTACAAACTTAGAAAATGGAGATGCTACCTTCGATCCTTACTTGTCAGTGCGGAATCTTTTTCTGACCAACTGGAATAGCGAAATTATTTTCTCAACCAATAACTGGAGTCATTGGGGCTTTACAAAATGTGCATCTCCGGGGCCAGGCGGATATAACATGTATAATGCTACCCAGAACATTGTGGATGCATTTTATATGGATAATGGAAGAACTATTGATGACAACACATCGGGTTATATTGAAACTGGTTTTGCATCCTCCAATTCTTCTAAAAGTTGGGGGCATAAAAAAGGCGAATGGAATATGTATGCAAACCGTGAACCAAGATTTTATGCATACATACAGTACAATGGCAAACCTGTTCTGCCTGCGCCCAATGCCGATGATAAAAACTACTTCTCATCTGATGCTAATATGAATAGTTCAGGCAAGGTAGAGTTTTATTATAGTGGGAAGTCGGGCCAAAGTGCTGCTGGTAGCAATAATATAACCGGATATGATGTGCTCAAGCGAATCAGCCCCAACGACAATATAAGATTTGACGTCACAAACTACCGGCCATACATATTAATACGCTATGCAGAAATCCTGTTGAATTATGCAGAGGCTTTAAATGAATATGACCCATCAAATCCCAACATAGTGAGCATTTTGAATATGGTTAGACAAAGAGCCGGACTACCAGGTATTGAGACAGTTTATCCAAACGCTGTAGGTAATAAAGAAGAATTAATGAAGTATATACTTAAGGAAAGACAGGTGGAACTTTGTTTTGAGGGCGATCGATATTATACGCTTATACGGAGGTTAATGATGGGGAAACCCGAAAACCAAACCATTTATGGTATGAATGTAAATGCAGACGATGGGGGATTAGGTTTTTCTTTTACCGGATTCTATACAAGAACACTTTTTCAGAAAAGGTTTTGGGATGATAAAATGTATTTGTTTCCCATACATCAAACAGATATTGAAAGAGACAGATCCTTGGTTCAAAATCCTGGATGGTAAATTTTATTTATGAAGATCTTTTGAAAATATTCACCAAATCACAACTGACAATTATGATCAACAATAAAAAGATTACGCTCTTGTTAGGCGGGTTATTTTGTATAATGTCCGTGATGATAAGCTGCAAGAAAGATAAGGGGTTTTCTCATAACCCATCTTTACCCATGACAATTACAGACTTTATTGCCAAGCAGGGAGGTGGCGGTACTGAAATATTAATTTCTGGGAGCAACTTTTCAGTCGATACTTCTGAGATTGATGTATTTATCAACGGGAGGGAACTTGCTGTTATTGGAGCCAATGGAGATCAGATTATGGCAGTAGTACCCAAAAAATGCGGCTCAGGTAAAGTGATCGTGAAAATCGGAAAGGATAGTGCAGTAAGTACAGATGTTTTTAATTATGTATATACAAAGACTGTAACTACACTGGCTGGTAATGGTACGGCAGGATTTGCCAATGGGCAGGGAGCAGATGCCATGTTTAATTTTAGTGGTGAGGAATGGTTTAGAAGTATGGGTATAGCTGTTGATGACAATCTGAATGTATATGTTGCTGATCCGGGCAATCATTGTATCAGGAAAATAGACAGCTTAGGAAGGGTAACCACACTTGCCGGAAATCCCAACAGTTCCGGGTATGCGGATGGGCAAGGTACTTCTGCCCTGTTTAGTATTCCCTATGGTGTGGCAATCGATAGAGACGGCAATGTATATGCTGTTGACCCGGGAAACTGGGACATCAGAAAGATTACACCCGATGGTACTGCTACCACCTGGGCATGGGGGAGTCAAGCCCCCTGGAGCATAGCAGTTGACCCAACTTCAAATTATCCATATTACACAAGCTGCAGTTCACCTGGGAATGTTTACCAAATTCCAGCGCAATGGACAAGCAACAAAGTTATTTCAGGGCTCAATTATCCGGCAGGAATAGATTTCGATAAGAATGGCAATTTATATGTGTCGGTTAATGGTGACCACGTCATTAAAAGGTTTACTGCCGGCAATTGGACAGAAAGCACTATCGCAGGTCAGCAAGGTACAGCGGGCTATTTAAATGGGGCAGCAACGGCTGCAAAGTTTTCGTATCCGTGGGGTCTTGCAGTTGACGGAAATTTAAATTTATATGTTGCAGGAAACGGTACCTGGAATGGTGCAACAGACAATGCTGACCAGTCTATACGGTACATAAAAGCCAATACATGGGATGTAAGCACTTTTGCAGGCAGCAATAGTGCTGGTTTTAGTGATGCCATTGGAGAGGCTGCTGCTTTCAGTGCACCGTGTGGTGTTGCTGTTGATAAATATGGAACCGTATATGTATTGGATAAAAGAAATAACAGGATAAGAAAAATTATTTCTGAATAGTAGCTTAAACACTTTTCTTCTTTTATTCTTACTCTTATGTCAGTTAAAATGGTTCAATTGTTCTTCTCCGCTTTATTGCTGTTGTCGTGCAGCAAAAAAAATAATATTCCCTATTCAGGTATCAATAATGCTAGTGTACATATTTATTATGTGGCTACAAATGGAAGTGATGCCAATTCCGGCGCCATTGACGCACCCTTCAAAAGTATTAATGCGGCCATAAGTAAAGCAATTGCCGGCGACACGGTTTTTGTGCGCGAAGGGGTTTATCATGAAAAAGTTTCTTTTCCCAGGTCAGGGCGGTTAGATAAATTGATTACACTGAAAGCTTATCCAGGGGAAATTCCGGTTATAGACGGAACGCCCCTTTCAATTACAGGCAAAGAAGCTTTAGTTACTATTCGTAACGTAAGTTATATCGTGTTTGAAGGGTTTGATGTTTGTAACTATAAAAGCACTACACCGTGGGTAAATATAAACGGCATTTTGGTAGATCAGGGCTCTGGAAACATTCAGATCAGGAAAAACCGGATTTACAATATAGAGCATAATGTAAAACCTCAAGAGGGCAGAAGCGGGCATGGTATTGAAATCATTGGGAATACCAATATTGTTATGAAAAACATTTTGGTAGAAGAAAATGAAATACATGATTGCAATACCGGCTACAGTGAAAATCTAACCATTAATGGTTATGTAGATGGTTTCACCATCAGGAAAAATAAAATATACAATGCTGAAAACATTGGAATTGATGCAGCAGGTGGTTATGCCGCCAATCAAACGGCAGCCTTTAATTATGCCCGGAATGGTGTGATCAGTGATAATGAAATTTACAATATTGATATGACAACCGGACCAATTGGTGGTGCACATGGACACGGCGCCATTGGTATTTATGTTGACGGGGCCAGGAACATTACCGTGGAAAGAAACCGAATACATGAAGCAGACAGGGGTATCGGTATTGTTAGCGAGAATGATGCTTTTCCAACAGAGAACTGTATTGTCCGGAATAATTTTGTTTATAACTGTTGGCGCACTGGTATTTACCTTGGAGGTTATCTCAACTATACGGGTGGTGGAACGAAAAATTGTGCTGTTGTGAACAACACACTTTTTTGTAACAACAAAGAACCTGGTGCATTTGGCGAAATAGAAGGTGAGATAAGGCTTACTGAAAATTGTTTCAACAATGTTATTAAAAACAATATAGTATTCGCCAGACCTTCCGGTGATGTTTTTGTACATAAGTATACTTCCAGTGGCAATGGAAATGTGTTTGATCATAACCTTTATTATACAACAGGAGCAGCCAAATGGATATGGAATGGTACTGAATACACAGACTTTGCTGCCTGGAAAGCTGCATGTAATGGGGACGCTAATACAACAAATGAGATCGATCCTTTACTAGTGAATACGGTTTCGCCAGATCTGCATATTCAACCTGCTTCGCCCGCGAAGAATACCGGGATTGTAATTTCATCAGATATTAATGGAAGTACCGATATAGATGGTAAAGCCCGGTTTGTAAATAATAAAATAAGTAGAGGAGCGCATCAGTAAGTAGATGGATATCTAATAAAGGTAATGGTAATGAAGTATAAGGTATATTTTATTCTTTCTGCGATATTTCTTTTGAGCATTGTTTCGTTTTCGCAAAAGATGACAGGGTATAACAGGTTGACACCGGTGAACGGAATTGATTATTCAGAGTTGCCAGATCCCAGGCAGGCTAATGCTGCATCATGGAAAGGTTGGCCTGCGGATGTGATGGTTAGTTTTGCCGATGTAAACGTACGTTATGCAAAAAGTCTTGCACCCTCTATTCATGGTATTACAACGCAATGGCTGGCGACTGCATGGAAAGGGGAAAGAGTACATACCCAACTTTTAGTTTGGACAAAAAAAACAATAAAAAAATTGCGGGTTATCGCTGGTTCATTAAGCGATGGTAAAGGACATCTCATTCCTGCTTCAGCAGTTTCAACTGGTTTTGTAAGATATGTGTTAACGGATAGTTTGAATAAAGAAGGACATGGTTGTGGTATACCACCTGCAGGTCAGTCAGATTCTTCACTAGTGGCTGATGGAATTGATTATTTATCACAGAAAGATATAGCCGCTTACACAACACAGCCTGTTTGGATAAGCCTGACTGTTCCACGAAATGTGGTTGCTGGTAATTATTCTGGCCTATTATATATTAAGATCAATGGCAGTACGCGAACAGTAGCCTGCAGGATACAGGTAAAAGCACACACACTTCCACCACCTAAAGAATGGGCGTTTCATTTGGATTTGTGGCAAAATCCCTATTCAGTGGCAAGAATATATGGTGTAAAAGAGTGGTCAAAAGAACATTTCGACCTGATGCGTCCCTATATGCAAATGTTAGCTAGTGCAGGTCAAAAAACCATCACAGTGAGTATGATATATGATCCCTGGCGGGGACAGACTTATGATATTTATAAATCCATGATCAGGTGGATAAAAAAGAAAGATGGAACATGGTCATATGACTATCGCATTTTTGATCAATGGGTAAGCTTCATGCAGTCGCTTGGGATTGATAAATTGATTAATTGCTATACAATGGTGCCTTGGAATAATAAATTTTATTACTACGATGAAACGTTACAGCGCGACACTTTATTGGTAGCAAAAACAGGAACGCCAGCATATGAAGCGCATTGGCGAACCATGCTTACTGATTTTGTGCAACATCTGAAACAAAAAGGATGGTATCAAAAAACAGCTATTGCTATGGATGAGCGGCCGTTGGAAGATATGCAGAAAGTAATTCAATTGGTTAGAAGCATAGATAAGGATATCAAGATTTCATTGGCAGGAAGTTATCACTCCGAAATCTCTGATGCAGTATACGATTATTGTATTGCTTCCGCAGAAAACTTTGATTCTCTGGTATTGCGTAAAAGGATCGAAACCGGGTTGCCTACGACTTATTATACTTATTGCTGGGAAGGTCATCCCAATACATTTACTTTTTCCCCAACAGCAGAAGCCGCGTGGCTTGGATGGTATGCGGTCAATAAAAAGTTCAATGGCTATTTGCGCTGGGCATATAATTGCTGGCCGCAACATCCTATGCAGGACTCTCGCTTTAGCACTTGGTCGGCAGGAGATACTTATTTAGTATATCCGGGTGGAAGTTCGATTCGGTTTGAAAGATTAATCGAGGGAATTCAGGATTATGAGAAAATAAGGATACTAAAAACAGTATATAAAAATGAGCCGGTCAGATTGCAGCCGCTACTGGATGTAATAAAAGAATTTGAAACAGCAGCATTGAAGGATCATACGGCAGGAGCGTTATTGCTAAAAGGAAAAGCTGTTTTAAATTCTTATTGAAAACTTTTCTAGAATTCATATGCTATGAAATGTAAATGGGCTGTACTGTTATTGTATGTTTTATTAAGTACGCTTACTTCGGTATCGCAAAACCTGTTCACGTATAAATGGTGGAATCCTGAAGCTGCTGGTTTTCCGGTAGTGGAAGGGCAGGCTTGGCCTACAGAAATAAAAGGGCCATATGATCGTTTCCCTGCCCGTGCAGAAAATACCGTCAATCCCAATGTTTGGAATATTTCACACAGCAGTGCAGGATTGTACATCAAATTCAAAACAAATGCAGCCGATATTATAGTTCGTTATGTGGTAAAAGGAACGTTGGCTATGACGCACATGCCTGCTACGGGTGTTAGCGGTATTGATTTGTATGTTATTGATCCCAACGGGCAATGGGTATGGGCACCGGGCACCCATTCGTTCGGAGATACTATTGAGTATCATTTTTCGAACTTAGTCCTAAGTGAAACATTTGCCGGCAGAGATCATGAATACAGATTGTACCTGCCCTTGTATAATGCTGTTTCATGGCTTTCAATTGGAGTGCCTATTAACTGTTCGTTTTCTTTTATGCGGTTATCACCAGAAAAACCAATTGTTATTTATGGTACATCTATTGCACAGGGTGCATGTGCTTCCCGGCCGGGCATGGCTTGGACAGCTCAATTGCAGCAGCAGTTGGATCGTGCGGTCATTAATCTGGGATTTTCCGGATCAGGGCAATTGGAGGAATCTGTTATTGATTTAATGGCTGAAATAGAGGCGCGACTATATGTGTTGGATTGCATACCGAATTTGACAGCCAGAGCAGGATTTACAGAACAGGAGCTGGAAAAAAGAATACTGGCTGCTGTAAAAGGGCTACAAGAAAAGCGTCCAGGTGTGCCCATACTGTTAACAGAACATAGTGGTGGTAATAACAACGGCATTTTAGATACTGCTGCCCGTCAAGATTATGAAAATGCCAGTCATGTGTTGCGCCGGGTATTTAAAAAAATGAAAACAACCGGAATCACTGGTATTTATCTTTTATCTAATAAGGACATTGGCTTATCGGTTCATTCTACAGTTGACGGTATACATCCTAACGATATAGGAATGATGGAATATGCCCATGCATATGAAAAAATAATACGGGCTATTCTGCGAGAGCCGGTTGGTAAATTATCCACTACCATTCCTGTGGTGCAGAGCCGGGATGGGCATTACAATTGGCGAAGCCGGCACCATGAAATCATTACCCTTAATAAGACTAATCCTCCTCGCATTATTTTTCTTGGTAATTCCATCATACACTATTGGGGTGGCCATCCTGCTGCGCCCTTAATACGTGGCAACGATTCATGGAATGATTGGCTGGAGCCGCTTGGAGTTAAAAACTATGCCTTTGGCTGGGATTGCATAGAAAACGTGTTATGGCGGGTTTATCATGATGAACTGGATGATTTTGCAGCCCAGCAGGTGTGGTTAATGATCGGTACGAATAATCTGGCTATTAATACAGACACAGAAATATTAAAGGGATTGGAAATGCTGGTCGAGGCCACAACAATTCGTCAGCCGAAAGCAGAAATAGTGATAGCGGGCCTGTTGCCAAGAAGAAACATGGAAAAACGCATTACAAACCTGAACAAACAAGTTGCAAAGCTGGCCAGCCAGATAAACGTGCAGTATGTTAACCCGGGTTTAGTGTTGTTAGACAAACAACAAAAAACAGATGAATCTCTGTTTAGTGACGGGCTTCATCCTAATACAGCGGGGTATCAGAAATTAGCAAAAGCTATGTTCCCATATTTGAAGAAACTTAAATAGCGTTTTTTAGAAATTAAAACGATCATTTAATATAAACACAAGTTGATGAAAAAAAGTATTTATGTTTTGTTCCTGCTGTTTTGGCTGATGCCAGCAGCAGTTATTGTGTGGGCGGGGGAATTTGATGGCGTAACACAATTGGCAAAGCGAAGAACACCTTGGCTGGTAAATAATCTGGAATTCAGGAAAATGAAAGCAACCAGTGATCAGGAAGCATTTCAATTAAAATCACAAAATGGCAAGATCATTATAGAAGCTACGGGGAGCAACGCAGCAGCCGTTGGGCTAAACTGGTATTTAAAAAATTCTAATTTTCAATGAATTCATAATACCATAACAA
>CBKWHA010000057.1:0-25526 GCA_966674115.1 uncultured Chitinophagaceae bacterium | reverse complement strand
ATCCTGCTGATGCCGTTCGGCGATACCACAAAATCGGCTCTTCCGGGTAATACTCCTGCACCGATATTACTCTTAAAGGCTGCATTAGAGTAATCAATAGGTGTAGCCGGTTCATCGTTCAAGAAAGTAAGTATTGCATCACCCGGGTTAACCTGGATAAAGTTTGCGTTATACTTAGATCCACTGATACCGGCTTTATTCCAGTTGCCACGATAAACGGTAGTAAAAGTGCCGTCGTAGCGGGAATCATTGGTTTTGTCGGCGAAGGTGTTTTTGATTACTTCGATAGTGGGACTCATACGTGTCCAAGGACGTCCCAAGTGTTGTTCTGCTTCACGCTGAACAGAACTAAAAGATGACCATGATGTATTAGAAGCACTACTTCTAAGGTTTGTATAGTTCCATTGCATCATCCAGCCGGCAAAATTATCCTGGCCACCACCACTGCCATATGTAAGGCTGGCTCCGTTATAAAGCTCACTTGTTTCCGTGTGGTCGGCGTACAGGAGCATTTCTTTGTTACGGTCGTTTGTCCCCACGTGAACGTCATAGTAGGTTGGCTGTAAGCCAAAAGGACCAGGATTATCAATGGCAGTTGTTGCCACGTTGTATGCCTGCTGAAAATACCACTGAGCATCATGACCGTCAGGATCGGTCCGGGGAGTTTCCGGATAAGTAGGAATATTATTTGGATTTTGCAGCCACCATGCATAAGTCAGGTAGGCTTTTGCCAAATAAAGGCGGGCAAGCGTTTTGGTTACGGCGCCGGTAACACGGGGAGTTTCCGGCAAATCGTTTACCGCAATCAGCAGGTCTGGAAATATGGCTTTTGTGTAAACTTCCGGTACAGTATTTCGCACAGAGGCCCTTACGGGTGCGGTATTAAACTTCAGTTCCCCAGCGCCCAAGTCCAAAGGCACTCCACCGAAAGTTTGCACCAGTTGGAAATAGTCGAAAGCGCGGAAGAACCTGGCTTCGGCAATCAACGCATTGGAAATAGTTCCCACTTCGGTGGCATTTTCAATAATACCGCTCGCAGTGTTGATGTTAGGGAACGCAGCTCCCCACAATACATCAGCACGGCTGGTAGTGGGCGTAATATTCCCCTGCCCGGAAATGTCCATGACCTTAAAGTTTTCGTCCGCACTTTGAGCGTATGTTACTTCATCGGTACCGGTTTCGCAGGTGTTATAATAGTAGGCTTGACCGTATATGAACCTCAGGTGGCCGTACAACGAAGTTAAGCCTCCATTAACACCATTTTCTGTTTTAAAAAAGCCAGGTTCGAAAATACTGCGTGGCTGTTCATCCAAAATTTTCGAACACCCTGCTAAGGATGCCGCCAGCATTATTATTGCTGAGCCTTTAAGCGTTTTTATTTGTATGCGTTTCATGTTATTATGATTTTAGAATGTCAAATTAAGACCCACCACGTAGTTGCGTGTTGAAGGTGTGTTCGTGCCTATAGTCAGGATACGACTCTGGTAAGCACCCGTTACTGCAGCATTTTCATTACCGAGTGAGTTGGTTTCCGGATCCATACCAGATTCTTTGTGGTAGGGAGAAAACATCACAAACGGGTTTTGTACGGTGAAGTACATGCGCATTTTAACATCCTGTTTTTTAATCAGTTTTTCGTTGAAGTTATATCCAAGTGAGATGGTGCGAATCTTCAGGTACGATGCATCAAAGTAGCCCAGAGTACTTCCATATTTTGGATTGTCGCCACTTGCTATGCCACCAGGTTTTGGATACTTTGCATCGGTGTTCTCAGGAGTCCAGTAGTCCACCTTAACGTTCCCCCTGCGCCCGCTCATCATGTTGAGATAGCCTGACGATCCGTAAAGGGTGCTGACAAGAATACCACCGCCTTTAAAGGCCGCTACAGTGCTCAGGTCAAATCCCTTATAAGCTATGCGGGTGTTGAAGCCGCCCTGAAATTCAGGATCTACATCCATAATTTGACGGTCGGCAGGTCCAATTGCCCTTGTAGGCTTACCTGCGGCATCGTAATCGCCGGTATATTTCACTTTAATCATACCCACATTTCCACCCGGTTCCAAGATACTGAGATTGGGATCATTTTCTTGCCATAATCCAACTTTCTCATAATCGTAAATCGCATTAATGTTGTGACCAACAAACCACGCATTGCCTTCATCCCGGGTCTGTCCGGAAGCAAGTGCTACCAGTCTGTTGCGGTTCATATAAAGGTTGAGACCTGCATCCCATGTCCAGCCATTGTGGTTGTCTAATATGGTGCCGTTGAGGCTGAATTCCCACCCTTTATTTTGGGTTTCTCCAATGTTTGCCGTGTAGCTGGTCACGCCCGACGTGGAGGGTAGATTAACACCCAGCAAAATATCCTTGGTATTCGTCACATAGTATTCGACGGTACCGGACAGGCGATTGTTCAGGACGGCGAAGTCCAGACCAAAGTTTCCAGTAACAGAGTACTCCCATCCTAAATTCTCGTTTGGCAGTTGGGATACATAATACCCCACGGCGTAATTATTATTGCCAAAGTTGTAAGGTCTGGTACTCAATCGTCCAAGGGTAGCGTAAGGAGCAATAGCCTGGTTGGAGGTTTGTCCATAGCCTGCACGCAGTTTCAACTTATCTATCGCTTTGATCCCTTTCATAAACGATTCGTTCGAGATATTCCATCCAGCTGACACAGCAGGATAGGTATGCCACTTATGTCCTTCTGCCAGCCTGGAAGAGCCATCTGAGCGCAAGGTAGCTGACAGCATATAGCGGTTGTCGTATGAGTACATTACCCTTCCCATCCATGACATTAATCCTGACAGCTGATAGACCTGATTGTTGGGATCAACAGTAATTTCGCCGGTAGCCTGACCAAGGTTGTAGAATTGGAAAGCGTCGGCGGGAATACTCTTTGCTGCCATGGATGACCTGTTGTATTTGTTTTGCTCAGTGGAGTACAGGGCCACCGCATTCACAGTATGCTTCCCAGCAAAGGTGCGATCGTAAGTCAGCAGGTTTTCAAGTGTCCAGTGATAGGTCTGTGCATTGCTGATGCCAGCGGTTGAAGGGGTTGTAGCAGTGGTACTGTTTATTCCCTGACCTGTGTAGTTTCCATTGTTATTCTGGATAAAATCCAAACCAAGGTTGGTACGATACTTCAACCCCTTAACCCATGGTATATTCGCTTCACCGTAAATGGCGTTGTAGGTTGCATATCCCCTGGTTTCGTTTAACCATTGTTCCTTCAATTCTTTTACTTTATCTCCTGTATATACCCACTGTTCATCTAAGGGCATTTTTACAGTTCTTTTCAATGTGCCATCCGCGTTATACGGATTAGCAATTGGGGACATACTTAAAACACCATACAGTCCTACCTGGTTGCCTTCACTAATGTTATAGTTGTTGTTTGTAGTAAAACCAAAGCGCAAATATTTACCGATTTGCTGATCAACAGAAGCCCGCATTGAATAACGTTTGTACTGCTGCGTAGGAATTACACCTTGATTCTGGTAGTAGCCCAATCCGAAGTTGTAGCTGCCCTGTTGGGTGCCCCCGGAAAGGCTTAAATCATGGCTTGTAACTACACCGGTTTTGTAAAATAAGTCTTGCCAATCGGTATTTACGCTATCGGCTTCATCTACCGCGTTCGAGTACTGACCGGCTGCCTTACGGAGCGCAGTAAATTCTGCCCCGTTCATCATGGGGTATTTGGCAAAGACAGTTTGGGCACCATAATAAGCATTGTAGGATATCCTTGGTTTTTGTCCTCTTTGACCTCTATTCGTTGTTACCAAAATAACACCGTTGGCGCCGCGTGAACCATAAATAGCAGTTGCCGAAGCATCTTTAAGAATATCAATGCTTTTGATATCGTTGGGGTTGAGGTCGGCTATAGATCCGGCAAAGGGAATTCCATCAAGCACCACAAGCGGGTCATTGCTGGCAGTCAGCGAGCGTGTTCCGCGAATACGGATTTGCATAGAGGCGCCAGGTTTAGATGAGGTCTGCGACATATCCACCCCTGCTATACGTCCTTGCAAGGCCTGTGCGATATTGGGTGATGGCACATCACGCATCACCTCTCCGCCCATTGAGGCAACCGATCCTGTAACTGCTTCTTTTCGCTGGGTACCATAACCAACAACAACCACTTGTTCCAGTTCTTTGTTTTGAGCGGTAAGAGCAACATTGATTGTTGTCCGGTTGTTTATTTTAACTTCCTGAGTGGCAAAACCTACTGATGAAAACACCAGTGTACCATTGCCAGGAGCCATAATTTCAAATTGGCCGTTGGCATTACTGGTTACACCTCTTGATGTTCCTTTCACAGAAACAGACGCTGTGGGTACAGCTTCACCTTTGTCAGAAGTAATAACTCCCCTAACAGTAATGTTATTTTGAGCATAAAGGGGCAGGCTCAAAAATGAAATAGCTAATAGCAAAAAAATGGTTGTCATCAATTTTCCAGGCAACCGCCTATGAATAATTGACGCATGTAGATAACGGTACATAACCGATACTTTCATAAGTGATGATTTTAAAATTTTAGACTATAGTTATTATACGCAGGAATGAAATGAGTGTGGTTTATATTAAACAGGAGCAAACGAAATAAAAAAGTAGTCTGCAACTTCTTTATAAGTAGTCTTTTACATGACATAAACAATCGTTTTTTTAACCTTATCAAGTAAGAAATGGTGTTTTCGGGGCACTAATATCGTAACATTTTTTAAAAATGCAACCGATTGCATTATTTTTTTTAAAAAATATTATACTTTAGCATACCAATTAAGGGCAAAACTTGTAAGTCGATGGAAAAAGAAGTTACCATATATGATTTGGCGCACAAGCTAGAAATCTCCCCTGCTACTGTGAGCCGTGCTTTGCAAGACCATCCGGCTATCAGTAAGAAAACCAAGAAGAGGATATTTGAATTAGCAGAAGAAATGGGCTACCGTAGCAATAATTTTGCCCGAAATCTGAGAAATAAGAATACCAATACAATAGGTGTTATAGTTCCCAGGCTGAACAGTTATTTTATGTCTACTGTCATTGCAGGCATTGAAAATGCTGCGGGTGAATTCGGATATCAGATTATTATCAGCCAATCATCAGAACAAGTAAAAAAGGAAGCGGCCAGTGCCAATACCCTGTATAATAGCCGAGTAGACGGGCTATTAGTCTCTTTAGCATACGATACTGAAGACCTTAGTCATTTTGATATTTTCCTAAAGAAAAAGGTGCCCATCATATTTTTTGACCGTGTAGCTGAATATGATGGCTGCATGAATATATTAATAGATAATCGCAAAGCAGCCAATGAGGCTACAAAGCATTTGATACAACAAGGCTGTAAAAGGTTGGTACATATAACAGCCATTCCCAAAAGAAACGTTTATTTAGACCGCCTTGAAGGATTTAAGCAAGCGTTGGAAGAAGCCGGGTTGCCTTTTAGTAACGACCAAGTGATTGTGGATGATCTCAGCCAGGAAGCTGGTGTCAGGGCTGCTGAGATCATCAGCAAGATGAATCCCCGTCCTGATGGGGTATTTGTTTCTAATGATCATTGTGCAACCGTTTGCATTGTTACTTTAAAACAAATGGGAATTCGTATCCCCAAAGACATTGCTTTTGTAGGTTTTAATAATGATCCTGTCTGTAATGTTGTTGAGCCAAATCTGACTACCATCAATTATCCTGGCTATGATATGGGAAATATTGCGGCCAGTAGCCTGATCAGCCATTTAAGTGGCGCGGGAAACATTCATGCTACAACAGCTATTACCTTAAGAGCCGATTTGATCATTCGTCAATCATCATTGCACTCTTCTAAAAAGGAATAATTCATTATAAAGCATAAAGCCACACCCCATCCATTTACACATCCATAATGATATCAAATGATCGATTACTTTTTATCAATTTCACGTTCTTCAGCCATTATGAAAAAAATTGCCATTCTTCTTTATTGTTTTGTTTTTTCTAATGTTGTACATGCAGAAGATGGCTACCAGTTGTGGCTCCGGTATTACCTAATAGATAATAAAGTACTTCTGGAACAATACAGAACTGCGATAACGGGTATTCACATCAATGGCAACTCCCCTACTCTTTTGACAGCCAAAGAAGAAATCATAGATGGACTGAGCAGGATCTTAGGTAAAAAGATCACACAACAAAAAGAATTAACAGCAGGCAGTCTCATTATCGGAACACCTGCTTCTTCAAACCTTATCAAATCATTGCCTTTGCCACAATTACAAAAAGCGGGCAAAGAAGGTTTTGTCATAAACACGCTTAAAAGCAATGGTAAGCATATCATAGCCTTAGCGGCTAATACTGATGCAGGCGTATTATATGGTGTTTTTCATTTTTTACGATTATTACAAACCCATCAGAATATCCTAAACCTATCGATTGTTTCTGTTCCTAAAATAGAACACCGGATACTCAATCACTGGGATAACCTGGACAGGACCGTAGAGCGCGGCTACGCTGGCTGTTCTATTTGGGATTGGCACCGGCTTCCCAATTACATTGATCTACGGTATAAAGATTATGCAAGGGCTAATGCTTCCATTGGTATTAATGGTACGGTCCTGACCAATGTGAATGCGAATGCGCTTGTACTGACACCAGCTTATCTGGAGAAGGTGGCCGCCCTGGCAAACGTATTCCGTCCTTACGGCATAAAAGTATATTTAACCGCCCGATTCAGTGCCCCTGTAGAAATTGGAGGGCTGAAGACTGCCGATCCCCTGGAAACCAAGGTGCAGCAGTGGTGGAAAGAAAAAGTAAAGGAGATCTATCATTATATACCTGATTTTGGTGGCTTTCTGGTTAAAGCCAATTCTGAAGGTCAACCAGGTCCTCAGAACTATGGCCGTAATCATGCTGACGGTGCCAATATGCTGGCCGATGCCTTAGCTCCGTTCAAGGGCATTGTGATGTGGCGGGCTTTTGTCTATAGTAACGAAACACCTGAAGATAGATTCAAACAGGCCTATGACGAGTTCAAACCGTTGGATGGTAAGTTCAGGAAAAATATCCTGGTGCAAGTGAAGAACGGCCCTATAGATTTTCAGCCACGCGAGCCCTTCCATCCCCTCTTTGGTGCCATGCCGCAAACACCGCTGATGATGGAGTTCCAACTAACACAGGAGTATTTAGGACAAGCCACAAACCTTGTATATGAAGCTCCTCTATTTAAAGAAGTTTTAGATGCTGATACTTATGCTAAAGGCAAAAGTTCTTCGGTAGCAAAAGTAATTGATGGTTCATTGGAGGGAAATGTTTTAACAGGAATGGCGGGTGTTTCCAATATTGGTAGCGACCGCAACTGGACCGGGCATTTGTTTGGGCAAGCCAATTGGTATACACTGGGCAGACTGGCCTGGAATCATGAACTGTCTTCTGAGCAAATTGCTGATGAGTGGATCCGTCAATCTTTTTCAAACAATCAGGATTTGCTCAATACTGTAAAAAGCATCATGATGTCCTCACATGAAGCGATGGTCAATTATATGACACCACTTGGATTGCATCATATTATGGGCTATAGTCACCATTATGGTCCTGCACCCTGGTGGGACAAAGCACCAAGGGCTGACTGGAATCCTGTTTATTTTCACAAAGCTGATTCCCTGGGCATTGGTTTTGATCGAACTTCGAAAGGCAGTAATGCTTTGGCTCAATACACACCTGAAGTACGTAGACTATTTGAAGATATAAATACTTGTCCAGAAGAATATTTGCTATGGTTCCATCATGTAAGCTGGAAGCACCAAATGAAATCAGGAAGAACGCTCTGGGAAGAATTATGTTATAAATATAACGAAGGGGTGAAAGCCGTTCGTGCCATGCAGAAGAAATGGGATGGACTGCAGAATATTTTGGATAAAGAACGGTTTGAGCATGTACAAATGTTATTGAATATCCAGGAGAAAGAAGCTGTGTGGTGGCGTGATGCCTGTTTGTTATATTTCCAAACTTTTTCCAGAATGCCACTTCCTGCTCAATTTGAACAACCATCTAAAACATTGGAATATTATAAAGGCCTGAGGTTTCCCCATGCACCAGGGATCTAAGCGCTCAAAAGAAAGGAAGAAAAGTGTAATAATGAAGCTATCAGAAAAACTGAATAATTAAGACATAAGAACATTTATTTATAATAAACCCTCAATGAACACATTACAAAACAAAATCGCTATAGTGACTGGCGGCGGATCTGGAATCGGACTTGCGATTGCTCAAAAATTTGTTGAAAATGGAATTCGAACCATTATAGTAGGACGTGATGCGCAAAAGCTTTCTGCTGCTAAGGAAAAACTTGGCGAATTATGTGAACCCATTAGCTGCGATTTGAACAACCTTGAATCCATACCTTCATTAATTGAGCAAATTGTAAATCAGTTTGGACCAATTGATATATTGGTAAATAATGCTGGCATTAATTTAAAAAAGGATTTCACAGACGTAACCACTGAAGAGTTCCAGAAAATTCTTCTCACCAATGTTGCGGCGGTATTTGCTATTTCCAGAGAAGTAGTAAAAAACATGTTGTCTAATGGTGGTGGTTCCGTCATTAACATCAGTTCTATGGCTTCACAATATGGTATACCCAAAGTGATTGCCTATACAGCTTCTAAATCGGCTATTGAAGGAATGACAAAGGCAATGGCAGTAGAATTATCACCAAAGGGAATTCGTGTTAATTGTATTGCACCTGGATTTATTGCAACAGATATGTCAGCCAAAGCTTTGAATAATGACCCTGAAAGAAAACAGAAAGCAATGTCCAGGACACCAATGGGCGAACTGGGACAACCATCTGATATAGGTGACTCGGCTGTTTTCCTGGCTACTGATGCCGCTAAATATATTACAGGTGTTGTGTTACCAGTGGATGGTGGAAATTCAATTGGCTTTTAAAGAACATTCAATGAATCAAAAGTTCATTCTAACGATTCTTGCTATAATCCTTTCAGTAATTCAACTTTTTGCACAGGATTTTGTAACTAGCATTCAAGAGGCCGGAGCCTTTCCTATTGTAACAAAAGCTAAAGTCACTTCTATTTTAGTAGATGCAAATGATCATGAATTGGTTCAAAAAGGGGCGGTTCTCATGCAACAAGATGTGGAGGCTATCGGTGGGAAAAAGCCTGCTATTCAAACCTCCCTTTCTTCTGTTAATGCAAACATGATCATTATAGGATCACTTGATCGCTCTTCTTTTATCCAACAACTGGTGAAAGAAAAAAAACTCAGTGCCAGTAACTTAAAAGATAAATGGGAAGCATATCAAATACAGGTCGTAACCAAGCCTTTTAAAGGAGTTGAACAAGCACTGGTGATTGCAGGCAGCGACCGTAGAGGGACAGCTTACGGAGCCCTTGAACTCTCTCAGCAGATGGGCGTCTCGCCCTGGTACTGGTGGGCTGATGTGCCGGTAAAAAGGAAAACAGAATTATATGTAAAAAAGGGTATTTATACAGATGCACCCAAAGTAAAGTACAGGGGTATCTTTATCAACGATGAAGCTCCTGCCCTTTCTAACTGGAGCAAGGAACATTTTGGAGGCTTTAACCATAAGTTCTATGAAAAAGTATTTGAGTTGATGTTACGCTTAAAAGCAAACTATCTATGGCCCGCCATGTGGGGTAGTGCTTTTTACGATGATGATCCGCTCAACATCAAAACGGCTGATAAATACGGAATTGTAATTGGAACTTCTCATCATGAACCCCTGATGCGGGCACATGACGAATGGAGAAGATATGGAAGTGGTAAATGGAACTATGACAGCAATGAAGTGCGTTTAAAAGAGTTCTGGTGCGGCGGCATGCAAAGAGCTACTAATGAAAAGATCGTAAGTGTAGGTATGAGAGGCGATGGAGATGAACCCATGACCCAAGGAACGGCTATAGCTCTCCTGGAAAGGATTGTTAAAGACCAACGCCATATTATTGAAGAAGTAACTGGTAAGCCTGCATCCGCTACACCACAGCTCTGGGCCCTGTACAAAGAAGTACAGGAATACTACGATAAAGGTATGCGCGTACCCGATGATGTAACCCTGCTCTTATGTGATGACAACTGGGGTAACATCCGAAAACTACCTAAACTTCACGAAAAACCACGCAGTGGTGGCTATGGCATTTATTACCACTTTGATTATGTAGGTGGTCCCCGCAACTATAAATGGATCAATACTAACAATATTGCCCGTGTGTGGGAACAAATGCACCTAGCATGGGAGTATAACGCCCGTCAGATCTGGATCGTGAATGCAGGAGATATCAAGCCTATGGAATTTCCCATTTCTTTTTTCCTGGATTATGCATGGAATCCGGAGCAATGGAACGCTGATAATTTGAGAACTTATTATACCAAATGGGCAACAGGGCAGTTTGGAGCTAAGCACGCAAAAGAAATTGGAGAGATTATCCGCTTGTATTCGCAATACAGTGCCCGGAGGAAGCCAGAACTGCTGGACGCCAGTACTTACAGTAAAGAAGAATGGGTAAATGTTGTAAAAGAATTCAGCAGCCTGCTAGCCAGAGCTGAAAAAGTAAACAATGAATTGCCTGCTCAATATCAGGATGCTTTCTTTCAAGTGGTGCTACATCCTATAAAAGCCCTGGCCAACCTGCACGAACTCTATCAATCTACAGCCCTAAACCATTGGTATGCTGCGCAAAATGATGTAAGGGCAAACAGTTTTGCAGATAAAGTAAAACATCTTTATGAAAACGATTCGCTAATCACGCTTCAGTATCACAAAAGCATTGCTAGCGGCAAATGGAATCACATGATGAGTCAGACACACATTGGCTACACCTACTGGCAACAACCACCCTTCAACAAAATGCCTGAAGTGAAGTATGTGTCCGCAACTACGACTGCTCAAGAAGCGGTACAGGTTGATCCTATTAGCAAAAGCGCGGAACAATTGATTCCACAAAACAACAAGGGTCATATCTTTTATGAAAAGGAAGGCTATGTATCCATCGATGCAGAGCATTATACCAGAGCAGTAAATACGAAAGGCATCCATTGGAAGGTGATACCAGACATCGGCAGAACCGCTTCGGGCATTACGCCCTTCCCTGTTATTGCAGCTAGCCAAAAGCCTGGAACAAACAGTCCTCATACAGAGTATGATTTCTTTGTGTACGATAGTGGCAAAGTAGTACTGCAAGCTTACTGCTCACCTACTTTAAACTTTTTGGATGAAGAAGGGTTGCAATATGCTGTTTCTATTGATAATGAGCAACCGCAAATCATTACCCTGAACAAAGAAGACAATAATCAAAAAATTTGGGGAGGCTGGGTAGCTAACAATATCATTATTAAGAATTCTGAACACCAATTGTTACAACCTGGAAAACACGTGCTGAAGTTCTGGATGGTGCATCCTGGCATAGTAGTGCAAAAACTCGTAATAGATTTTGGTGGTGTCAAGCAAAGCTATCTGGGACCACCGGAAACAAGGGCAGACTAAACTTTGCAACTGGTATTATTATATCACCATAAACACAAATACAACTGATAATGAAACTTCTTAAGAACAATTCCCTGCTTGCAGCATCGGTAATAATTGCTGCGGCAATGGTTGGCTGCAATTCAAATGAAGCTGGTAAATCTACAGAAACAACAGAATCAATAGAAGATGGAGAGAAAGAATACCTCTCACAACCGCTCGTCAATCATATTTACACAGCCGATCCTTCAGCACATGTTTTTAACGGACGAATTTATATTTACCCCTCTCACGATACAGCTACAGGTACACCAGAAAATGACAATGGTGATCATTTCAACATGATGGATTACCATATTCTTTCTATGGATACAGTAGGTGGTAAAGTAACCGATCATGGTGTGGCATTGCATATCAAGGATATTCCCTGGGCTGGACGCCAGCTTTGGGCACCTGATGCGGCCTTCGCCAACAACACTTACTACCTCTATTTCCCTGTGAAAGACAAGCAGGATATCTTTAGAATAGGTGTGGCTACAAGTAGCAAACCTGAAGGACCTTTTGTAGCAGAGAAGGAGCCAATTAATGGAAGTTACAGCATTGACCCTTGTGTGTTTAAAGATGATGACGGCAGCTTTTATATGTACTTCGGAGGCATCTGGGGTGGACAGTTGCAGCGTTGGAACAACAATCAGTATGATTCTGCAGGCAAGCTCCGTCAAGGCGATGAGCAGTCCATTTTACCACGTGTGGCAAAATTAGGTCCTGACATGAAGAATTTTGCAGAATCAGTAAAAGAGCTCAAAATAGTAGATAGTAAAGGAAACCTGTTCAAGGAAAAAGATAATGATAAACGCTTTTTTGAAGCAGCCTGGATGCATAAATACAAGGGTAAATATTACTTCTCTTATTCTACTGGTGATACCCACAACATTGTATATGCGATCGGTGATTCTCCTTATGGTCCTTTTACTTACCAGGGCGTATTGCTAAAGCCTGTGGAGGGATGGACCAACCACCATTCAATTATTGAAAAAGATGGTAAATGGTATTTATTCTATCATGATGTGCAGCTTTCCGGTAAAACCCACCTGCGCAATGTGAAAGTAGCAGAGTTGAAATACAACGATGATGGAACGATACAGACAGTGAGTGCGGTTAAATAGAGAATTAAAAACAACTGCATATAATCATATTTATAAAATGAAGTATTTTATTTTATTACTGATCTCCACTGTCTTGCTCTTTTCAGCAACAGCCCAGGTCAGACTTCCCCGCCTGGTAAGGGACAGCATGGTGCTGCAGAGAGAAAGTAAAGTGAGGATATGGGGTTGGGCAGCCAAAGGAGAAAAAGTTACCATCAGGTTCAATGGGAAGCAATTCAAAACAACTACTACCGCAGATGGGAAATGGTCAGTTCTGCTGCCTCCTATGAAAGCAGGCGGTCCTTATACCATGAATATCGACGCCAGTAATCACACCACACTTAAGGATATCCTGATTGGAGATGTATGGCTCTGTGCTGGCCAGTCTAACATGGTACATCAAATGGAATTGCATAAAGAAAGATATGCCGGTGAGATTGCAAAGGCCAATTACCCTCAGATCAGGCAATTCTGGGTTCCAAATATTACCAACTTCCAGGGTCCGAAAGATGATTTGCCATCTGGCTTTTGGAAATGGGCAAATCCTGAAGACGTAAGGCAGTTCTCTGCTGTAGCTTATTTCTTTGCTCAAACTATATATGAGAAGTATAAAGTACCTATAGGGTTGGTCAATGCGAGTTGGGGCGGCACGCCCATCGAAGCGTGGATGAGCGAAGAGGGACTAAGAGATTTTCCGGACTATTTACAAAAAATAGAAAAAAACAGGGACACTTCTAATGTAAACAGCATGAACAGGTCGGCTGCTGCATACAATTATGCCAACAGCAAAAGAAAAGAAGCTGACAAGGGATTAACTGGTTTAAAACCCTGGTATGATCCTTCTTACAATCCTAAAGGATGGAGAAGGATCAACATACCTGGCTACTGGGAAGATCAGGGTGTTAAAGACCTCAATGGCGTAGTTTGGTACAGAAGAGAAATAGAAGTGCCGTCTACAATGACCGGTATTCCTGCTAAAATAGTATTGGGCAGAATTGTTGATGCAGACTTTTTATATGTCAATGGAAAGCTGGCGGGGAATACAACTTACCAGTATCCACAAAGAAGGTATCAGGTGCCAGCCGGTGTACTCAAACCAGGAAAGAATATATTGACAATCCGGGTGATCAACCAATCAGGTAAAGGTGGCTTTGTGCCTGACAAGCCTTACTGCATAGTGGCTGGTAGGGATACGCTTGATCTGAAGGGCTATTGGCAATATAAAGTGGGCGAAGCCTACCCTCCTCAAATTTTTATGGGTGGCGGGGGTATTTCGGCTCATAACCAGCCTGCAGCGCTTTATAATGCGATGGTGGCACCACTGGTAAATTATTCCATTAAAGGTATGCTTTGGTACCAGGGAGAAAGCAATGCAGGCAGACCAGAAGAATATGCAAAGTTGTTACCTGCAATGATCAAAGACTGGCGTAACAAGTGGAACCAGGATAACCTGCCATTTTTGTACGTACAACTTCCCAATTTTATGGATGTAACTTACCTGCCTTCGGAAAGTAATTGGGCAATGATGCGGGAGGCGCAGCTAAAAGTATTGTCTGAGCCCAATACTGGTATGGCAGTAGCCATTGACCTAGGCGAATGGAACGACATTCATCCGGATAACAAAAAGGATGTGGGTATACGGCTGGCATTAGCTGCCCAAAAGGTTGCTTATGGTGAAAAGAATGTTGTTTCTTCGGGCCCACTTTATCAATCCGCTACAATAAATGGAAGTAAAATAGTCATCACCTTTAGTAATACAGGTAGCGGACTGGTGGCCAAGGATGGTGAAGAACTAAGCGCGTTTGCCATTGCAGGTGCCGATAAAAACTTTGTATGGGCCCAGGCTAAAATAGAAGGTGATAAAGTGATTGTATGGAATGAAAACGTGCCGGCTCCTTTGTATGTCCGTTACGCATGGGCAGACAATCCGGCCAATGCGAACCTGTATAATAAAGAAGGTCTGCCAGCTTCCCCGTTCAGAACAGATGGTCAAAAGGCAACGCTTAAAGATTAAATGAATGGAAAAATTATTTATAATTGAAATGCCTCAACAATGATTACAAAAAAGACTGCTTACAAATTCAAAAAGCATATACTTAAAGCCACATTCCATCTAAGTGCATTGACTTTTACTATCCTTTGCTCTGCTCAAAATAGTACATATAAATTTCCATTTCAAAACTCCGACCTGACTTTTGAGCAACGAGTAGATGATCTGGTTTCCAGGCTGACATTAGAGGAAAAAGTAGCGCAAATGTTGAATGCGGCACCTGCTATAGAACGTTTGGGTATACCAGCCTACGATTGGTGGAATGAAGTACTTCACGGGGTGGCTCGCACGCCATTCAGGGTTACCGTTTATCCACAGGCTATTGGTATGGCAGCTACTTTTGATACTGCTTCCTTAAAGCTTATGGCAGATTATTCTGCTTTGGAAGGAAGGGCAGTTTATAATGAAGCCATTCGCATGGGTAAAAGTGGGCAGCGTTATGTAGGCCTTACTTATTGGACACCCAATATCAATATTTTTCGTGACCCCCGTTGGGGCCGGGGACAAGAAACCTATGGTGAGGATCCTTTTCTAACCGCTATGCTTGGCAAGGCCTTTGTGCATGGTTTGCAGGGCAATGATCCTAAATACCTGAAAGCTGCAGCCTGTGCCAAACATTATGCGGTACACAGTGGGCCTGAACCTTTACGCCATGTATTTAATGCAACCGTAAGTGATTATGATTTATGGGATACCTATTTACCTGCCTTTCAGGAGTTAGTGGTCAACGCTAAAGTTGCTGGGGTTATGTGCGCCTATAATGCATTTCGTGGCCAGCCTTGCTGTGGAAGCGATGTCTTGATGACAGACATTCTGCGCAATAAATGGAAATTCACGGGTTATGTTACTTCAGATTGCTGGGCCATTGATGATTTCTTCAAGAACCACAAAACCCATCCCGATGCAGCCTCTGCTTCTGCTGATGCCGTTTTGCATGGAACAGATATTGACTGTGGTACAGATGCCTATAAAGCACTGGTGCAGGCAGTAAAACAAGGTAAAATAACCGAAAAACAGATTGATGTTTCAGTAAAAAGGTTATTCATGATCCGGTTCCGTTTGGGGATGTTTGACCCGCCCTCAATGGTTCCCTATGCACTAACCCCGGCATCTATTTTGGAAAGCACTGAACATAAGGCACATGCATTGAAAATGGCACGTCAGTCGATTGTGCTCTTAAAGAATGAAAACAACACATTGCCGCTGAGTAAAAAGATAAAAAAGATTGCCGTACTTGGTCCCAATGCAGACAATCCAATTTCTGTCCTGGGCAATTATAACGGCATTCCTTCGCAAATTGTCACGGCTTTGCAGGGCATTAAAAATAAAGTGGGTTCCAACGTGGAAGTGGTATATGAGAGAGGTGTAACATTTACCAACGACACGCTGCTGGCTTATGCTGATATCAGCAACCAGTATACTTTTGAAGGTAAAAAAGGATTTAAAGCTGAATACTTCAACAATAGGGAATTAAGCGGCACTCCTGTGCTTACCCGTATGGAAGAAAATCTTGAACATATTTGGCAGGAAGGGGAAATAGTGGTAAGCAATTTGAAAGCCTATGACTTTTCTGCCCGCTTTACCACAGAATTTACAGCGGACACCACCGGAGACATTACATTTGAACTGGAGGCCGATGATGGCTACCGCTTTTTTGTGGATGGCAAAGAGCAAATCAACGCCTGGACAAGGAACCGTTGGGGTGCCCGGACCTATAAACTGCAAACGAAGAAAGATAAAACATACCGCCTGGTGGTGGAATATTACCAGGGAGAAGGCAAAGCGAATGTAAGATTAAGAGCAGGTAATTATGTAAAGTCTGATTTCGCGGCTATAACTGATCGTGTTAAAGATGCCGATGCCATTGTTTTTGTGGGCGGTATTTCCCCTCAACTGGAAGGTGAAGAAATGAAAGTGGATCATCCTGGTTTTAACGGTGGAGACCGCACTTCCATTTTGTTACCGAAGGTGCAGACTGAACTTATGAAAGCTTTGAAATCTACCGGCAAACCAGTCGTCTTTGTAATGATGACAGGTAGTGCCATTGCAATTCCCTGGGAGGCTGAAAATGTTCCTGCTATTATTAATGCCTGGTATGCAGGACAATCAGCAGGTACTGCTATAGCAGATGTTCTGTTTGGTGACTACAACCCGGCTGGCCGTCTGCCTGTAACATTTTATAAAAGTGATAATGATCTTCCTGATTTCAATGACTATTCCATGGAAAACCGTACCTATCGCTATTTCAAAGGTGAGCCTTTGTATGGCTTTGGATATGGCTTAAGCTATACTACATTTAAATATAATAACTTAAAAGTTCCTGCAACTTACACCGGAAGTGGAAGACTTTCAGTTAGCGTAAGGGTAACAAATACGGGCAATATGGATGGAGAAGAAGTCGTGCAATTATATGTTTCTAATCTGGAAAAGACGGTTAAAGCTCCGATCAGAGCTTTGAAAGGATTTCAAAGGATTTTCTTAAAAAGAGGTGAAAGCAAAATAATCAATTTCTCACTCCCAGCGGACTCTTTTTCTGTGCTAAATACAAAACAAGAAAGGTTCATGCGTACAGGTAAATTTGAAATCTCTATCGGTGGGGCACAGCCGGGTACAAAAGCAGAAATGAAGTCAAATATTGTACAATCTGTAATTTCAATTCAATAGAGAATTTGGAAATAGGGGATAATGAGAATTTGAGGTGTAGAGATGTTGGATACGGAATAATACGTACAAAGTACGGCTTTGGATAAATACGATATAACATGCTTCATAAAATACAACACCTGCTTATTGTAATACCATTACAATTCACTGTACTGTTTTTACACAGTCAATCTTCACAGTATAAGGAAGTTACCAACGACACCAGCAGTATTATTGCTGCTGGTGCCAGTTTACAATTAGTTTCGAATCAGTTCAAGTTTACTGAAGGACCTGCAGCGGATAAAAAGGGAAATGTATTTTTCACAGACCAGCCAAATGATAAGATCTGGAAGTATAGTACAGATGGAAAGTTGTCCACCTTCCTGGATAAATCTGGCAGGTCTAATGGTTTGTATTTCGATAAGAAAGGAAATTTGTTGGCCTGTGCAGATGAAAAGAATGAACTCTGGAGTATTAGCCCTAAGAAAAAGATCACTGTTTTGGTAACGAACTATAATGGCAGAAAGTTGAATGGCCCAAACGATCTATGGGTAGACCGCAAAGGAGGAATTTATTTTACTGACCCCTATTATCAGCGCTCTTATTGGACAAGAAAAGAACCTGAAATTGCTGACGAAAAAGTGTACTATTTGCCTAAGGGCAAAAGCGAATTAGTGGTAGTGGATGAAAACCTCAAAAGACCTAATGGCATTGTAGGTACACCTGATGGCAAATACTTGTATGTTGCAGACATAGGTGACAATAAGACCTACCGATATGTGATCAGCCCGGATGGCACACTTAGAGACCGGCAACTTTTTGTGGAACAAGGATCCGATGGAATGACCTTAGACAATAAAGGCAATCTGTACCTGACAGGACAAGGAGTCACTGTGTACAATCCTGAAGGAAAGAAGATAGCACATATACCAGTACCAGCTAAATGGACGGCTAATGTTTGTTTTTATGGAAAAAAGCGAAACCAGTTATTCATTACCGCTTCTGAAGCAGTTTACACATTGCAAATGAATGTCAAAGGAGTGGAATGAATGACTGATTAAAAATGATGTGGACAGTGCTTCTTTACCGGTTGTTTAGCTGTTCAAAATGTTCATTAGTGAAATGAAGCAGCGAAGGCAGTTGCAAGTCAGCAAGTCCATAGCGTTTATCTTTTTGATTATGTGGTTCAGGCACAGCTACAACCTTCATGCGGGCTGCCTTTGCAGCAACCATTCCATTTACTGAATCCTCAAAGGCAAGACAATGCACAGGGCTGACATTCAACTCTTTTGCACATGTTAAGTAAACTGCAGGATGAGGCTTGCCATAAGGTTCAAACTCCGCAGAATACACGGCCTGGAAATAAGAACTGATGTTCAAATGATTCAGTACGCATTCAATCAGGTTTAATGGTGAAGAGGAAGCAAGGCCTACTTTCATATCTTTTGCATGAAAATATTCCAATATATAGTGTAATCCTTCCATCCCCTCTCCTTCTGTCAGTATTTTATTGGTAACATTATCAATAATTTCTGTACAAACGTCTTCCGTACTTTTGGCTGAATCCCATTTGAAATAGTTATGCCAATAGTTTACCACTTCTCTTGTACGCAACCCTCTGGTTTGTGCGGCCAATTCTGCAGGCATATCAACACCTAATGTTGCGAAAACCTCCTGCATAGAAATATCCCATAACGGCTCAGAATCAATCAACAAACCATCCATATCAAAAATTACCGCCTCAATCATATTCAATTGCGTTTTTAGCGCCGCAAAAATACAGTGTTTTAACTTTTCCATTTCAGAAGTAAATAAAGCAGTGCCGCCAAGGAAGCACCTATGATTGGCCCTAAAACAGGAATCCAGGCATATTTCCAATTGGAGCTTCCTTTTTCTTTGATCGGTAAAAAAGCATGTGCTATTCTAGGGCCCAGGTCGCGTGCTGGATTGATAGCATAACCTGTAGTGCCGCCTAAGGAAAGCCCTATTGCCCAAACTAAAAAAGCAACGGGCAAAGCGCCTAAGGAGCCGAGACCAACAGGCGTTTTATCCGCTCCCATTTCTGCGCCTGTAAAATAAAAGATCACGAATATCAAGACAAAGGTTCCAATGATCTCACTCAGCAAGTTAAACAGGCGGTTGTGTATAGCCGGAGCTGTGCTAAAGACAGCCAATTGCGCGTCAGGATCACTTGTTACATTAAAATGATCTCTATATACCAACCACATAAGGAAAGCACCGATTATAGCTCCAAGTAATTGAGCCACAATGTAAAGAAGCACCTTACTCCAGGCGAACTTTCCGGCCAGGGCTAAGCCTATGGTTACGGCAGGATTCAAATGCGCCCCGCTATAGGGTGTAGCAATCACTACTCCGACAAACACTGCTAACGCCCAACCAGTAGTAATTACCATCCAACCGGCATTGTATCCTTTTGTTCCTTTTAACACCACATTAGCTACAACTCCTGTACCCAGTAAAATGAGCATCATTGTTCCAATGAGTTCTGCTGTGAATACATTCATAAGTTTATATGTTGGAAGGATTAATATTCAGCCCAGGCTTTCGCCGCATGAATGGCTTTTTGCCAGCCTTTGAATAAATTATTTGTATTAGTAGCAACCGGATCAAATATTTGATCCGGTTTCCATTGTTTTTTTATTTCATCAATATTTTTCCAATAACCTACAGCCAACCCTGCCAGGTAGGCTGCACCCATTGCTGTAGTTTCGGTTATCTCGGGGCGTATGACTTTGGTTCCTAACATATCCGCTTGTATTTGCATTAATAAATCATTAACTGTCGCCCCTCCATCAACACGCAATTCCTGGATATTAATCAAGGCATCACTTTCCATTGCTTTTAATACTTCTGCTGTTTGGAAAGCAATACTTTCCAAGGCTGCACGTGCAATATGTGCTGCAGTAGTGCCCCTGGTCATCCCGACGATGGTTCCCCTGGCATGCCCATTCCAATGAGGGGCGCCTAGCCCCGCAAAAGCCGGCACAAAGTAAACGCCGCCATTATCCTCCGCTTTTTTTGCCAATTCTTCTACTTCAGAAGAGGAAGATATGATGCCTAAACCGTCCCTCAGCCATTGTACAACAGCACCGGCTATAAAGATGCTGCCTTCCAGTGCGTAGTGCACCTGGTCACCAATTTTCCAGGCTATTGTGGTAACGAGATTGTTTTTAGAAAGAATAGCTTTTTCGCCGATATTCATCAGCATAAAACAACCTGTACCATATGTATTTTTTATCATGCCTTTTTCCGTACACATTTGTCCAAAAAGTGCAGCCTGCTGGTCACCGGCTATACCTGCAATGGGAACTTTGTGTGCCAGCAATTGCCCGGCAGTCTCTCCATAAACTTCACTGGAGGAACGAACTTCCGGAAGTATGTTTTTGGGAATATCAAAGAGTTGTAACAGGTCATCATCCCAGGAAAGTTTATGGATATTAAACAGAAGCGTTCTAGAAGCATTTGAAACATCGGTTATGTGGATCTTTCCTCCTGTCAGGTTCCAAACGAGCCATGAATCAACGGTGCCGAAAAGTATTTTACCCTCCCGGGCTTTTTGCCTTACACCTTCTACATGATCTAAGATCCATTTGATTTTGGTTGCGGAGAAATAAGCATCAACAATAAGACCGGTTTTTTCCTGGATCATTTGTCCGTGTTCTTCTTTCAACCGATCACACAAAGCCGCCGTGCGCCGGTCTTGCCACACTATGGCATTACAAACAGGTTTACCTGTTTCTTTATCCCATACTATGGTCGTTTCTCTTTGATTCGTTATACCTAAGGCTGCAATGTCTTGAGGCATTATTCCGGCTTTTAAAATGGCTTCAGCCGCTACGCCTGCTTGCGTTGACCAAATCTCTGTGGCATCATGTTCAACCCATCCCGCTTGCGGATAAATTTGGGTGAACTCTTTTTGTGCAAGCGCCACAATGCTTCCCTGTTGATTGAAAATAATAGCCCGGGAACTGGTTGTTCCCTGATCCAATGCTAAAATGTAGTTTGGCAGATTCATTCGTTGATTTGGTTATATTAAACAAGGTACATAATTAGAATGAGCTCCGAAATGCTTCTTTTAAGAGCCATTATAAATTTAAACAAAACAATTTGGTAATAAATTAAAGCCAAAGAGGCTATCCCGGATTAAGGGACAGCCTCTTTATGGTGAGTTTTAGAAACTTCCTGTTGGATCAATGGATTTGCCGCCGTTTCTAAAGCAGGAATAAGTTGCAGATCTGCCTGACCTGGCCTTGGGTCTGGCATGATTGGTATTTTATTTCAAGTAGCTATCAATAACGACTCTTTAAGGACCTTTGCCTGCTCGAGGTAATTCTATTCAAACAACCAGTCAATATCTTTTTTACCCGAAACTCCTAGCCCTGCATCATGCATCCGTATCTGCTGGTTTCCATCAATAAATCCCATGACCAGGCACATTCCTTTTCCAAGATTTAACGTGTGCGAGCCCTGTTTAAATGAATAGGCATGAACATTAATCGGAGGCAGATCTCCAACTACCAATGCATTGCCGATTTTAATTTCATCTTGCCCATACTCATTGGCATTGGCGTCCGTTTCCAGTTCAGGCGCTTTCAGGTAGTTTGCATTTTTTTCATTGAAGTATCCAACCAGCAACGTTACTGATCTCGGTGCGGTAAAAGTCAATGAGGTACCTTGCTCTAATTGTTTTGTCCTGGACATTCTAATTCCCTTCAGTCCTTTCAATTCGCCTGCAAATTCTTTTACAAATAAGCCAGTATCAGAATAGGTCTGCTGTTCAGCATTAATTGTATAAAATTCAGTGTTCTTAGGCAGGATAACATTTGCATTATTAAACTGCAGTATTGCATTGTTGTCCGAAATATCCTTGATTGATTTCAGGGAATCAATATTTGTCCTGAAGTTCTCCAGTTCCTTCTGAAACACGGGTAAAACTTCTACCCAGGTCTTGAAAGTACCATCAACACCCCTGATGGGAATTTTGCGTTGTGCAGTTTGCATGCTATTGGCATACAAATAGTTTTCCTTTGTCAGATCAGTCAACCGGCTATAGTATGCCACACTTTTTTCCAGGAAAGGTAATGCCTTTTCCAGGTCACTGACATCATTGGAATATTTATAACGCAGGATCCATAAAGCCGCTTTTACCTTCTCTGCATAAAAGTTAGCCAATGCATTATAACAATGTACATCGTTCCTGAGCCGGGTAAATTCTTCTTTTTCCTGCTGTATCGTTGGTGCGGCCAGTTCTATAGCTTCAACTGCTTTTTGTCCGTGAGCAATTACATCCTTTGCAACCTGCACCGGCGTTTCACCGATATGGCCTTCCTTTTTCCATTCTTTTTCGGCATATTCAATGATCATCTCCCCTTCTGGCGCCTCTGAATTATACAATAAAGTAAACAAACTGTATTTGTAAGGGTTGATCAGCTGACTCATCAACATGCCCAGGGTAAGTGTTTGCCGGTTACCATCTGTTATTCCATAACGTCTTAATAATTTGGGTGCTATTTCACCAGTCTCTTCATATGCTGTTAATATGTTTTTTCCCTGCTGTACATCTGTGCCAAATTTATTCCCTAGTAAACGGCTCCAATAGGCAATTTCATTGTTACGGTCGCGACGGCAATTCCAGGCATATCTTGCCCAGGCTTTATACCAGATCCAGTCCCTTTCAATCTGCAATAAACGCTTTTGCGTATGATCAGCCGTATAAGGCCAATCCCAATACGATGCCTGGGGATATAAATGAAGGCCATTTGATTCGTAAATATCATGCATGGCCTGAACGCTTTTCTGAATAAAATCGGCAGAACCATAACGGAAAGGTTCCAGGTTGGCCAGTATATGCACATTCTGAATATGTACAGTGCCAATGCGGCTCAGGCTTCTGTGCAGTTCGGCCCAAGGACCACGAGGTGTGTAAGTGGTCAGTGCTTCCCCATTGTATTTTGCCATGGTATATAAATTCTTATACAGAGGAAGGGCTGCTTTCATTACCCTGGGCGCATCCGTATCATGTGCACGCAAAACAATTGGGGGCTCTTCTTTTTTACCTAATGCTTTTAAACCATCCTGAACGCCTGGAATAATTGTTTTGGTGAACCAATCCACATCATCCTGTCCTGTACCTTCCATGGCCTCTCCTAAAGTAATGAGTAGGCCTACATTCGGATATTTTTCTACAAAGGCAGCTATTGACTTTTGCGTGTAGTCTGCAATGATCGGAATGATTGGGCGGCTCCGGTCCTGGGTTTTCAGGCCATGCTTTTCTGCAAATGGCTTGGGTATAATAATGTTGTAAAACATTTGTATCACCCAGATACCACGCTTATTGGCTTCTTCGGTCAGGAAGCGGAATATTTCTTCATTTTTTTTGAAGGTGGCATCATCTACTTCTACAGCATACGGGTACTCTTTCAAGCGCACAAGAGATGAAAAAGGATGTCCATTCCATAAATAGAGCGAGTTCATCCTGTTTTCCACTAAAGAGTCGAGATATCTTAACCAAAGAGCCTTATCATACAACCATGGAAAGGTTTCTGGAGTATATGGATATTCATATATACCTCTGCCAGGAAGATAGGTTGGTTTCTGAACGCCAATACAAGCGCCCCTTAATACCATTTCCGGTTGATCGGTAATAGCAATGGATTCGGGTAGAACTCCATTTACCTTTATACTGTCCGCCAATTCCAGGCAGCCATACAAGGTGCCGGTTTCATCGGCACCACCAATGAAAATCACATTTTTCTGTGAAGCGATTGTAAAGCCTTCTTTACCGGGAACTTTTCCGGGTTGGAGTTTGTAATAAGCTGCACATTTTTTCCAAAGTTCATCTCCCTGCTTTCCTATGATCACTAATTGGCCTTTCTTCGGCATTTTTTTACCCTGGTCCAACTTTACTGTATAGCCTGCATTTTGTAGGCTTCGGGTTAGCTTTTTTGCTCCAAATTGGATCCTGGCATGAGCAGAAGGTGATATCAGTAATGTTACAGACTTCTTTTTACCAGATTTTTGAGCATAAACACTTTGAGAAAAGAGGCAAAAGCAAGCGTTGATAAGTAGCAATATGGAAATAGCAATCTTATTCATTGCACAAAGAAACCCGCCCCTTACAGAAAAGTCAATGTCATAAAACGCTAAATACCATCACTATTTCATTAAAAAAGCAACCGGTTAAGGTTGCTTTTTAGTTGATTACCATATTCACCATTCACCATTGACCATTCACGACCCAATTACCATACTACTCAATGGCACCTGGTATATACCTTAGTTTTACAGCTTTATTTTCCCTGTTAATCGTACATCCCTTGAGGAACTGCCGACCAGTATGGTAAAATCTCCTTTCTCTAATACCCATTTTTGCAGGATATCATTATAATACTGAAATGCATCTTTAGCAAGATTCACTGTTACTGTTTTTGTTTCGCCGGGTTTTAAAGATACCTTCTGAAAGCCTTTCAACTCTTTTTCAGGACGCCTAAGGGTAGATTCATCATCTTTCACATAAACCTGTGCAACCTCGGCTCCTGCAGTTTTGCCTGTATTGGTGACAGTAAAGGTGATGGTAGCGCTTTCATTTGCCGGCTCTACCTTAAGGTCGCTGTATTTGAATGTGGTATAAGAAAGGCCATGACCAAAAGCAAATTGCGGTTCTACTTTATAAGTATCAAAGTAGCGATAGCCTACAAAAATATCTTCATTGTAATGTACTAAAACGGAATCACCCGGATATTGACCCAACGCATGTGCAGGACTTTGAGATAAGCTCTTAGGGAATGTCATTGGTAGCTTACCAGATGGGTTTACCTCCCCAAATATGATTTTGGCCAGTGCGTTTCCACCTTCCATTCCAGGATACCATGCCTGTACCAGGGAAGGTACTTTGTCCACCCATTTGCTTACATCAATGGGGCCGCCACCCATTAAAACCACTATGGTTTTTGGATTGGCTTTTACAACAGCATCTATGAGTTCATTCTGTCCAAATGGCATGTCCATATCAGGTTTGTCAACACCTTCAGCATCGTAGGCATTGTCATTCCAATCGTATTTATTGTAACCGTGTGTCCATCCACCTACAACAATCGCAATATCAGCTTTTTTAGCTGCGGCTACTGCCTCATTGATCATTTGCTGGTCGGGTCCTGCATTTTTGGTTATAGAATAACCAGCTGCAAATGTGATT